>CALFBL010000139.1 GCA_937951695.1 uncultured Granulosicoccaceae bacterium
ATGTGATTATGTGATTATGTGATTATGTGATTATGTGATTATGTGATTATGTGATTATGTGATTATGTGATTATGTGATTATATGATTATGTGATCACTTGGATAGGAATTCATCCCAGAGGCCACGGCAGGGTCTAAATCGTTTGTAGCCAACCGGGTGGAAAGTCTCGTTTAAGCATCCAAGCCATTCCAAGCATAATCACCAAACCTGAAAAGCACAGTATCAGGGTGCGGATCCAACTGGTGTTTGCACGTAGCTTGAAAAACAGCAATAGAAAACCGGTCAAGGCGATGATGAACCCGAAAAATGCAGTGGCCAGCAGCAAGCCGGCGAACCAGGAGAGCGTGGCCCATAAGCCACTAGGGGACTTTGCATCGTCGCCTTCGAACTCACGGTCGGCAAATACGGCATCGGTTTCGGGTCTAAGACACATCTGCGCGAACAGTATGAGGCAACAGATCAAGGTGATGGTAGCAACCGTCTGCGGAAAGATGGCGTCGACACGAGCGTAATTTGGAATGCTGGCAACGTTCACTAACATAGTAATAACAAAGGCCATCGCGATTATTAAAAAGACCAAGGGCGCACGTTTGCGTCCAGCAGGTACAGCGCCTTCGGCCTGAATGTACTTGCCCTGACGCAACCCCAATATCACTGAGACAAGCGGGATAACGATTAATGCCAACACAATCGGGCTAAACATATAACCCAGTGCGCCCTCCAACCCATCGTTTCGATACCGTATGTTCGCTATCTGCACGGCGTTGTTGGAGAAGTTTTCTACCGGGTTGGCCAATACAAAGCCGATCAGAAACGCAGGACGTGACCAATAAAAACGTCTAAGGAAAATACCCACCAAACCAATCACAAACAAAGTGACCAGATCCAACAGGTTCTGCCCCGATTGAAACGCTGCGAAGGCTATAATCACAAACACAAACGGGGCAATCAGTTCAAAGCGTATGTTCGTTAACTTGGATATTTGCGGCGAGAAAACAATGCAGCATAGGGTACCCACAGCGTTTCCCAGCGCCAACATCCAGACAATAGCGTAGGTAAATCGAGGTTGTTTTTCAACATCACCTGGCCAACTTCCAGCTGCCCGGTTCCCAGCAAAGACAGGGCACCAATGAAGATCGCCATCGAACCCGATCCGGTTATGCCAAACAATAAAGTCGGTACCAGGTCGCCACCTTCCTTTGCGTTGTTGGCGCTTTCAGGGCCAATCACACCCCGAATTTCGCTGTTACCGAATTTGGATTTGTCTTTGGTTGTTTGTACCGTATGGCCGTAAGCGATCCAGTCCACCACCGATCCCCCCAGTTCGGGTATTACGCCGACCATCACCCCAATTAACGAACAGCGCATCGATAGCCATTTGTTTGTCCACCAGTCCTTGATGCCCTCGAGCCAACCAACGCCCATTTGTCCATCTTGGTTGATGGCGCGATCGCGTCTTAACAACGCAATGATTTCGGGAATAGCGAATATACCGAGCCCGACGATCACGAGTTTCACACCGTCAAGAAAGTAGGGGTAATCGTAACTGGTCATACGCAGCTCCCCGTTGAAAGGGCCTTCACCGATGCTGGCAAGCAAAATACCCAGCCCCGCTGAGGCTATTCCTTTGAGCGCTATACGCCCTGCCAGTATTCCCACCATTGATAGCCCGAATACCGACACCATCAGCAATTCAGGTGACTGGAATTTGAGTACGATTGGGCGGGCGATCAAAATAAAAAAAGTCAGAAACGCCGCACCAACAAGACCACCGAACAACGATGAGGCAAACGCTGCTGATAGGGCTCGTGCCGCCATGCCGCGCTTGGCAAGTGGGAAGCCGTCCAGCACCGTGGTTGCCTGTTTCTTCGTCGCTATCCCGTTCTCGAAGATGGCGCACGGATTTTTCGCATGGCCGCATTGTGCCGTGAAGCGCAGTTGAAGCGCGCGGTGCAGACCTGATGCTAATCGGACCGGATTACATGGATTCGAAGCGAAAACAGGTGCCGTATCTAGCCTCATTGGGGCGATTATTGATACGCGCGGCCGCCGAGTGTTAGCGCCGGTGTAAAAGCGCGGAGGCGAGGGCGCGGTAGCCAGTTCAAGAGCCGCGGCTGGTCGATCAATGCTGTATACAAAGAAGAGATGGGTGGAGAAACCGCTGTAAGGGGGTAATTGGTCAGGTCCCAGTCATTTGACGTATTAGACGGCTGGGCTCCAGCCAACTTGTCAATCAGCGGGCGAACAAGGAATCGGCAGCCGTATCATCGAACCGTGTCACTGCCGAAGTAAAGGCAAAGCGTCTGCCCGGCTCATTTCACACACTGTTGCGTTGGTTTGAATGGATTTCTCGACTACCTAGTGGTGAATTCCTACAATGGGGTATGCGAAGGGTATTTTTAAATACTACTATTAAGTGTTTCAGAGCCATTTTACTGTCTGCCAGCGTTCCCGTGTTATGGAGTAGGGTCAGAACTTGAGGCTTTCCCGATAGCATTGCAGTCTTCGGTAAAAATATAGCGAGAACTAAGTTTCGGCTGTGAATTCAATATATTGCGCAAAAGCATACGAGCACTATAGAAACTAGGCTTAGACTCAATTAGATAATGAAACCGCTAAAATCAGTTGTATGTCGGTTGATAAACCGCTTGACAAAAGCAAATTCTAGTAGCTTTCTGGCTCATCCACCAAACCCTATTACTGTCGGCTTATACCAGCATTTTAAAGGTAACCGCTACTATGTTTTCGGTACTGCGCGACATTCGGAAAATGAGGAGATCATGGTTGTGTACGCGTTGGAGCACAAGCGCGATGAACTTTGGGTGAGGCCATTGAAAATGTTCGAAGAGCCTGTTGAAACAGAAATGGGTGAAGTGCAGCGCTTTGTACGTATCCCTGAGTCTTAATTCTGAGTCATGCAATCTACAGAATATAGAAATCAGTTACAACACAAAATGTGTTCAAAAAATAAAAATCAGTTCATTCAACTCAGGTACTTTAATCAATGAACGATCAAAACCAACAAGATGACATGCATCTTAGATTCTATAATCAAACAATAGCGAGAGTAAATGACGTTTGCGATACGAGTGATGATCTCTGTTTCGTTTATGTGCAGCACGCATTTACCCCGTTGATTACTCATATATCGTGTTTGCAGAACCGTTTCGCTGCACTGATACCAAAATCAAGTTCCTCCAGAAGCAACAGACATGTTGTAAAGCATTTGGAGAGTGAGTTTCCGAGACGTATCTATGCTGACATCACCCGTGTTCATCTGCGTAACACAGACTTTACGATCAACCTATTAAAGCACGTCACGCGTGGGCGACGTTTCGCGATACTAGAGTACGGCGGATACTTCGCTCCGAGTGCAGAAGCAATCGCTAATGACCCAGAGTTGGGATCAACGCTGATTGGATTTGTCGAAGGAACAGAGAACGGAATCAAAGGTGCTGACGATGGATCAACTATTGGTTATCAACAGGTAGCGCATAAAATAAAAAAGCCAATAATTTCAAAATCGAGATCACGAATAAAAAAAATTATGGATCAAGATATCGGCCCCGCTATTGTTGAATCCTGCAACAGCATACTGTATCACTCGATTGGATTCGGTATTGAATCGAAACAATTCAGTACCGGGATTATTGGACTAGGCTCAATTGGCAGGGGCTTACTGAGGTATCTAAATAAAAACAATATACGTCCGCGTGTTTTCGATATTGACTTAGCTGTCGTCGCAGAACTTGCGCATAATCTACAATTGGCAGTGTCTCAGGAAACACTGCTGGCTAAAAGTGATTTGATATTCTTGAATACTGGCAGTTGTTTTTTGGCGCAACAACCTAAACTACTGAAACACATCAAAGATAATGCAATATTAGTTCTTTGCACATCAGGAGATGTTGAGGCCGGTATCCCGCAATTAATTGCTGCAAAGCATCTAGAGCTTGTTGAAGGTGATGCTAATGACCAAATTGCCACTTATAAAACGCGCGATGATAAATTCATTCGTATCATGCTTGGTGGCGACGGCATCGGGCAGGCGCCCAATTTGGTGGTTGAAATGGGTTCCGGCTCTCTGGCCAATCTGATGTCAGATATGGAGTTTTATGCGCTGGGCTGCCACCTTGCCTGCAACCGTACGCAGTTGCCTATTGGTTGTATTAGTGATTCACCCCTAGAAATTCAAAATATAGTGCTTGAGCAATGGATGCAGGTTTTTCACCCCGAATGCACGTATACGCACGGGGAATCGACAACCCTGAGCGAGACCAAGCAGCCGCACCAAACGTGGGTTTCCAGTTAATAGATTGTACTTACATTCGCTCGGCTGTATTTTTAGGAAATTCAAGCTCAATCGACATTGCTTTCAGTATATGTTCGGCGCAGGAGTGTTGATTCAATACTTGGAAGTAACCGGTTGCACATTAAACTAAAATTTGGAACTGCCGATGCATACTTTGGGCGTTGTAAAGAATGTAAAACCGTATGTCTAAGGTCCCCATGTTGTATGTTTATCAAGGCTCAGGTGATAGTACCGAGCGGTTCCAGGGCGGGTCTCAACTAGGTTTGGAGTGCTCTGCATGTTATTTGAACGTGCTTGCCGGTGAGTTCAGAGCATCCGACCTTTTATCTCTCTACCCTTTGGGGCAACAGTCTTACATGGCTTTAGATGGAGGAGCAGAACTTGGTGAATTGAATGCTATTGCTTGGTATTTAGCTGAAGGATTTGAAACGCACCCGGTTCAAGAACCGCCTGGATACCTCCCCAGAAATCAACTGATCACAGGAAAATTCCAGAATTTGGCTGACTAACGAGCATTTTCGCTCGATGAAATTTTATAACTATAAACTCAGATTTCTATGACACTCGAAAGTTCCTTAGCTCAAGAAGCTGCCTTGCTTACGCAAAGGTTGTGCGAATTGGATAGATTGCACCATCCAGTTTGGGTTTTCGATCTGGATAATGCACGTATTTTGTGGTGTAACGAAAGCTCTTTGCAGGTGTGGCAGTCTGATTCTAAAGAAGAGTTGTTAAGTCGTGAAATGGAGGCTGATATGTCGGTGTCCGTGTCCAAACGCCTGAATCAATACAAAGCTGACTTTTCTAGAGACGAATCAGCGCGGTTCACTGAGTTTTGGACCATGTATCCTAATGGTGAGCCAGTGACAGTAAATGTTGTTTTCAGCTCGTATAGGTTAAGCCCTGATCGTTTGTGCATGTTTTGTGAAGGTGTTGCTGACAATGCTACATGTGCTGAGACTTTGCGTAGATCGGAAGCTCTGTTGCATACATCGGTGCACATTTCCTTGTACTCGTGTGCTGGTGCTCCACTGTATAGAAATCCTGCTTCTCGTAGTGCTGTTTCTTGCTCGACGAGCTTGCTCCAAGATCATTTTATGGATAAGGATTTAGTACGTCAACTTGAAGATCCTGCTCTGGATGAAATACAAGCTATCACCAGTGTCAACTCGGTCAATGGTGTCGTATGGCACGATATTACTGCCCGTCGTTGTCGTGACGCGGTCTCTGGTGAGGCGGCTTGGATAATCAGCGAGGTAGATGTCTCAAAACTAAAAGCAACGGAAGAACATGCACAATTTTTAGCTGAACATGACACTCTGACCAAACTTCCTAATCGCAATTACGTATCAATCTATTTCCAACAACAAATCGATAAGGTTTTAATGGAGGGGAAGTCTGGGGCGTTGATATTTATCGATTTGGATAATTTTAAGACTGTAAACGATTCTCTGGGTCATGATGCAGGTGATCAACTTTTGGTGGAGGTGGCCGACCGGCTTCGAAGTCTTGAAAGGTCACAATATTCAATCGCTCGCCTCGGTGGGGATGAATTTCTTATGTTGATAAAGCCAATAGAAGGCGAACAACATCTTGAGTCGATCATGCAAAAAATAATTCAAGTTGTTTCTGTACCAATTACCTTATTAGGTCGTGAAGTTCAGGTTACGCCATCAATTGGTGTGGCGATGTTCCCAAACACGGGTACACAAATACACGAATTGATGAGGCATGCCGATTTAGCGATGTACAAGGCAAAAGAGACAGGTAAAAACGATTTTGCGTACTTTTCCAAAGAGCTTGGAGATGCCGCGGAGTTGAGAATGAACCTAGTCTCAGAATTACGCTTGGCATTGAAGAGCAATCAGTTCGAAACGTATTTTCAACCAAGAGTTGATGTCAGTAGCAATATAGTTGTTGGAGCAGAGGCATTGGTTAGATGGAATCATCCCACAAAAGGGCTGGTGCAACCTGGGGATTTTATTGCTTTGTGTGAACAGTCTGGACTAATTTCAGAGCTGGGAAAAAATGTTTTTAGGGATGCTATTGTCGCGCAACGTGATTGGGCGGCGCAGGGGCACGATATTCGAATATCGGTGAACTTATCACCGCTACAATTTGGTGAAGAATACCTGGTTGACGATTTACTCGACATCCTTGAAGAGCATCAGGGTAATCCGAAAAAGATTGAACTTGAAATAACAGAATCAGTTCTGTTGGGACATGACCAATGTACGATCGATAAGTTACATCGGCTTGTGGCTTGTGGATTCGAAATTGCAATTGATGACTTTGGCACAGGGTATTCGAACCTTGCGTATTTGCATCGATATCCGATCAGTTGCCTCAAGATTGACCGATCCTTTATTGGCTCAATGGATAGCGCTTCACCGATTATTGAGCTTATTGTTTCTATGGCAAAGTTATTCGACTTGTATGTTGTTGCAGAAGGTGTTGAAACGCGGGAGCAATTGGAGATGTTGCGTAAATTATATTGTCAAGAATATCAAGGATACCTGTTCAGTAAGCCAACTGATTTCAATAGTTTTACCGCTCTATTGACCCGGCGTTACAGTATCGCTGCATAATCCGTGTTGTAAATAGGATAGTTACGCTTGGCGACACGGATGCTGGCGTACCACTTGCGTTTTCGCGGGTGTCGCGTATAGTTTTCATTGTGACGTGATTAATTGGTGGGAGAGATCGGCATTTTCTGTCGACACCGAAGGCGCAACCGCCCGGAAACGCTCAGGTAACCCGGACTACCAATCCTAAGTCATCTCTGGAGAGTGGCTCAGCTCAACCGCTGAACGCCCACCCAAGGGGAAAGGGCCAAAGGGTTAATACCTTGGTTTGAATCTCTCAGGTTTCAGGACAGAGGGGCATTGTACGGCAATCCAATGCGTTTGGCGCATTGGCACCCCAGCGGGGATGTCTTTTCGGATTGCATTGCATTGAACTCTACTGTGTTGATATGGCTGATCGAGATGACGGATACGCGACAAACACCTTTTTATGACTGCCACCTTGAGGCATCAGGGAAGCTGGTGGACTTTGCAGGTTGGTCGTTGCCAATCCATTACGGCTCCTTAGTGGCCGAACACAATGCGGTGCGCAATGACTCTGGCATGTTCGACGTCTCCCATATGGTTGTCTCCGATGTGCGTGGTGAGCGTTCGGTGCAGGCGTTACGGTTGACCCTTACAAACGATATTGCCAAGCTCACTGACAACTCAGCTCTCTACAGCTGCTTGTGTGCGGACACAGGCGGAGTTGTCGACGATCTAATTGTGTACCGAATCGCAGCTGAGCATTATCGAGTTATTTCCAACGCAGCCACTCGCAACAAGGTACTTGATTGGTTAGCCAAACACGGTGTTGCAGACTGTCACAGCATCATGCCCGGACAGCTAAGCATGTTGGCGGTGCAGGGGCCAAACGCGGTTGCCAAAGTGCAGCGGGTTGCCCAATCCCTGATCGAACCCGCAACAGCGAGTGCCGTTGATATAGCATCACTGTCGAACTTTGGCTGCGCCACGCTGGGGGACGTGTTTGTCGGGCGAACCGGGTACACCGGCGAGGACGGGGTTGAAATAGTGGTCCCGCAAGCTGCCGCTAAACCGTATTGGCGTGCCTTGATTGATGCTGGCGTCACCCCGTGTGGGCTGGGTGCGCGCGACACCTTAAGGCTGGAAGCGGGTATGAGCTTGTACGGCAACGATTTGGATGATGAACATTCGCCGTTCGAATCTGGTATCGGATGGACGGTCGATTTCGCCGATGAATCGCGTAACTTTGTTGGTCGCAGTGCTTTGGCCGCACAAGAAAAAGCGGGCACTGCGATGCTTAGAATCGGTATTGAATTGCAGGAGCGTGGCGTGTTGCGGGCTGGGCAACCGATCAGTAAGAATGGGAAGGTAATTGGAGTGGTGACGTCGGGTACCTATAGCCCAACACTGCAACGCACGATCGCTTTGGCGCGTGTTAAGCGAGACTGTGTGCCAAAAATCGACGACAAACACAGCGGCTTAACGGTGGAAATTCGCAGCAAACCGATTAGTTCGTTGCGCGTCGGCGTTCCATTTTTGCCGAAACGCTAAACTTGAATCCTTGAATTTGCGAAACCGTGAATCCCAGTATCGACACAGTTAACTAAGACTCAATGGTTGAAAACGCATGAAATCAGACTTTCCCGCGCGACATATCGGCCCTACCGACAACGACATCACGAGAATGCTCGAAGCATTGTCGGTACCCTCGTTAGATGAATTGCTCGAACAAGTGGTGCCAAATAGCATTCTTAACACTCACAAGTTGCAGGTTCCGGGCGCCCTGACGGAAAGCGAAGCCCTTGAAGCTTTGCAACAAATCGCATCGAAAAATCGTGTTGTCAGAACCTTGTTGGGCCAGGGTTATCATGATTGCTTTACCCCATCGGTGATTCGCCGTTGTGTGTTAGAAAATCCCGGGTGGTATACGGCCTACACCCCTTACCAACCGGAAATCGCGCAAGGTCGGCTGGAAGTGCTGTTTAACTTTCAGACCTTAGTTGCCGAGCTGACCGGGCTTCCGATTGCTAACGCCTCCTTACTCGATGAGGCCACAGCGGTCGCCGAAGCGGTGACCTTGGCGCACCGAATGGCCCGGGGCAAAAAGAACACGGTGGTGGTTGATGAGGGCTGCCATCCCCAAACCTTGGCCGTACTGCAAACGCGTGCTGAGCCGCTCGACATTAATTTGGTGCATGTTGCCGTTGCTGACATTCCTTCGCATTCCTGTGACGAAGTGTGTGCCGTGATTACTCAATACCTCCATACAAAGGGTGAGGTGCAAGACATTGCCCCTGCCATAGAGGTAGCCAAAACGCTCAACGCTCTGGCCATTGTCGTTGCAGACCCTTTAGCGTTAGTGCTATTGCCTGCTCCTGGGGAGCTGGGCGCTGATATCGTGGTGGGCAGTGCGCAACGCTTTGGTGTGCCGATGGGCTTTGGCGGTCCGCACGCTGCGTTCATGGCGTGCACGGATGCGTGTAAACGAAGCATCCCCGGGCGCTTGGTTGGGCAATCGATATCGACCACAGGAGAGCCGGCTTATCGTTTGGCGTTGCAAACGCGCGAACAACACATCCGACGTGACAAGGCGACTTCAAACATTTGCACCGCTCAGGCGCTTCTGGCTATAGTTGCGACCTTGTACGCGTGCTATCACGGCCCAAAGGGTTTGCGCGAGATTGCGCTGCGTACTCGTGCCCGAGCCGATCAACTCGCGGCCAGCATTGCCGCCCTTGGGGGCACCATAAACAACGCAGATTGGTTTGATACCTTGCATGTGAGCGTGCCGGGTGAGAAAGCCTGTAACGTCAGGGATGCCCTGCTAGAGGCTAATTTTAACGCCAAGGTGCTAGATGCCAGTTCGCTGCTGATCAGTGTAGACGAAACCATTAACGCAGTGGATGTTGAAAACATTGTTAAGGCCTTTGCGCAAGTCATCGGCCAAGGTATGGTTTCGGTGGCGAATCAGAAAGTTCGTGATGATAGCCAGGATCGAGCGATGAATTTTCTCAGTCAGGCTTGTTTTAATTCCTATCATTCCGAGACGGACATGATGCGCTATTGCCGTCGTTTAGCCGATAAAGATCTGGCACTGGACCGTGCCATGATTCCTTTGGGTTCGTGCACCATGAAGCTCAATGCCGCGAGTGAAATGATGCCGGTGTTGTGGCCTGAGTTCAGTCGTATGCACCCGTTTGCCCCAGCAGATCAATGCGTTGGGTATCGGCAGATTATTGATGAGGTAGAGCAGTGGTTATGTGCCTGCACCGGATACGATGCCGTATCGCTGCAACCGAATGCGGGCAGCCAGGGTGAATACGCCGGGTTACTGGCCATTCGTGCCTACCACCACAGCCGGGGAGATCAGCAGCGTAACGTGTGTTTGATTCCCGCGTCGGCCCACGGCACCAATCCAGCCAGTGCCAACATGGTGGGTTTAACAGTGGTTGTCGTCACATGCGACGATAAGGGCAATGTCGACTTGACGGACTTAAAAGCAAAAATTGACACGCACGCCGATGCAGTTGCAGCCATCATGATCACCTACCCCTCTACGCATGGCGTGTTCGAATACAACGTACGTCGTGTCTGTGAATTGGTGCATGAAGCTGGCGGGCAAGTATACATCGATGGCGCCAATATGAACGCTATGGTGGGTGTGGCGCAACCGGGTCAATTTGGCGGGGATGTCTCGCACCTAAATTTACACAAAACGTTCTGCATACCGCACGGCGGTGGTGGTCCGGGAGTCGGGCCAGTGGCTGTGGGTCGTCACTTAGCAGAATTTTTGCCAGGGCACGCAGAGCTTGCCAAGCAGGAGCGCGCTGTCAGTGCCGCGCCGTATGGCAGTGCGATGATTTTGCCCATTACCTGGATGTACATTCGCATGATGGGCCCCGGCGGACTCGTTGATGCAACCAAAACGGCCATTCTTAACGCCAATTACATCGCTACACGTCTGCAGAGTGTGTTCCCGATTTTGTATCGCGGAGAAAACGGGCGGGTAGCCCATGAGTGCATTCTGGATACGCGTGTTTTGAAAGAGGCCTCGGGCATTACGGTAGACGATATCGCAAAGCGCTTGATGGACCACGGCTTCCATGCACCCACCATGTCCTTCCCGGTGGCCGGAACCTTGATGATTGAGCCTACCGAGAGTGAATCATTGAGCGAGATTGATCGTTTCTGTGACGCCATGCTGTCCATTCATGAAGAAGCCATGAGAGTGGTGTCCGGTGAGTGGCCAGCGGATAATAATCCGTTAGTCAACGCCCCGCATACCATCGATGCACTGATCGCCGCGCAATGGACAGCACCATATTCACGTGAGTTGGCAGCCTATCCGAGCGCTGCCACCACATTATCAGTGAAGTACTGGCCACCGGTCGGTCGGGTGGATCATGTGTACGGGGATAAGAATCTTATCTGCAGTTGCCCACCCTTGAGTGACTACACGGTGTAAGTGGTTGAATTTCGTGTAGCGCTGTGGAGGTATGCGGTAGTTGGCCGAATTTTTTTTGAACTCATGTTTCGGAGTTAAAATTGGCCAATTTCGTGGTCATTTATGCTTATATTTCCTAATAGGTACATCACCAACGCTCACCAGTTCGACCGGAACTTCAGTCTGGGTATTGCCATAGTGCACGCGGCAGTACGATTGCGAGACATTAAAGCTGGCAAGTCAAAAAAAGACGAGCGCGAAACCGAAACCGAATCGGAACCTACCACCCTGTCCCTCTGTCAGAATAGATGCAGCCTCTCACTGAGAGAATTCTTATTCCTTTCGCTCTCGGCTCAGAACAAACTGACCAGGCGTGCAAGCTGAATCAATTAGAAGGTCACAGGTTAGGGGCTTTTCGCCAACAATGAATTCCGAAATTTTCCTAAGGACTACAAAATGCCTGGGAGGTTGAGATTATGTTCAACCGCACAATCGCGCGCTGTGTCGTAGCCAGCATCCGCATGTCGCATAACACCCGTTGCAGGGTCGTTCCATAACACACGACCTATTCGCGCATCGGCGTCTCCAGTTCCATCACAACAGATGACCATGCCGGAATGCTGAGAGAATCCCATGCCCACACCACCGCCATGATGAATCGATACCCATGTTGCTCCAGACGCTGTATTTAATAGCGCATTGAGCAATGGCCAGTCAGAAATTGCATCTGATCCATCCTTCATGGACTCAGTTTCTCGGTTTGGTGACGCAACAGATCCCGAATCCAGGTGATCTCTGCCAATAACGATAGGTGCGCAGAGTTCTCCATTGCGAACCATCTCGTTGAATGCGAGACCAAGTTTGTGACGAACACCCAATCCAACCCAGCATATTCGGGCAGGCAAACCCTGAAATGAAATGTGATCACGCGCCATATCAAGCCAGTTGTGGAGATGCGGATCATCGACCAGCTCTTTTACTTTGGCATCGGTCTTATAAATATCTTCCGGATCGCCAGACAGAGCACACCAACGAAAGGGGCCGATGCCCCGACAAAAGAGCGGTCTGATATATGCTGGTACAAAGCCGGGAAATGCAAAAGCGTTTTCAAGACCCTCTTCAAGCGCCACCTGCCGAATATTATTTCCATAGTCCAGTGTCGGAACACCGGCGTTCCAGAAATCCACCATGGCTTGCACGTGGACCTTCATGGAGGCACGCGCCGCTTTCTCGACTGCCTTTGGATCGGATTCTGCTTTCCGGCGCCATTCTGCCACTGTCCAGCCGGAGGGTAGGTATCCGTTGATTGGATCATGCGCTGACGTCTGATCGGTCACTATGTCAGGGCGCACACCACGATTGAATATCTCGGGGAAGATATCTGCTGCATTTCCGATAAGCGCCACCGATTTGAACTCACCGACTTTCGTCCAATGCTCAATCAAAGAGAGCGCTTCATCCAAGGAGTGGGTTTTCTCATCGACATAGTTGGTGCGCAGCCTGAAATCTACACTTTTTTCGTCGCATTCGATGGCCAGACAACAAGCACCAGCCATGGTCGCTGCAAGCGGCTGCGCACCTCCCATGCCACCGAGACCACCGGTAAGAACCCATCTACCCGTCAAATCACCTTTATAATGTTGGCGACCTGCTTCCATGAATGTTTCATAGGTTCCCTGAACGATGCCCTGACTGCCAATATAAATCCAAGAACCTGCTGTCATTTGGCCGTACATGGCCAAACCCTTTTTATCCAGTTCGTTGAAATGGTCCCAATTGGCCCAATGAGGAACAAGATTTGAGTTGGCGATCAAAACGCGTGGTGCGTCTTTATGAGTTTGAAACACGCCAACCGGTTTACCAGATTGTACGAGGAGTGTCTGATCCTCTTCCAACTCTTTCAGGCTCTCCACGATCGCATCAAAATCCTGCCAGGTTCGTGCAGCGCGTCCAATGCCTCCATAAACAACGAGTTCATACGGATTTTCTGCCACGTCGGGGTGCAGGTTGTTCATAAGCATTCGCATTGGTGCTTCAGTAAGCCAGCTCTTAGCAGTTATTTCATTTCCGGTTGGTGGAAACACGTCACGGTGGTTAAGTCTGGTATCTGATGAATGGATGCTCATTGAGATAAATTTCTTGGCTCATAGCGATTTTTTTCGCGAGCACCGTTTGCCTCAACCCAAAAAATCCAGTTGTTTGTTTCATCTAGGACGACTTTGAAACAGGCCCACACGTCAGACGGGGGCCAAACCGAACAATACTGGTCGCCTCTCACTTCCCATTGTCCAACACTTGGCCGGCCACCTGATTGGTAGTCCGTGTGGCCGTTGGCTTCAAAAGTTTGATAGGAGCTGTTTCCCCTGGCTGCAATTTTAGGCAGCAATCTTTTGATTTCAGAGCCACTCAATGTGCGCTCTGCAGCCAAAGCAGAAACACTAAGTGCTAATATCGCAACGCCAACACAGAATATGGTTTTCATGTTTTTCATCCCTCAAACTCTCGAAGTGTTTCCAGTATTTCTCTTAGTACTGATCGCATTTGCTCCGCTTTGTCAGAAGCGTAGAGAAACGGTGTAGTTTCGTTTTCCATATAAGTGCATTGAGCTAGCTCCATCTGGATTGCATGGACTCCCTGTTCAGGCTGGCCATAGCGTCGGGTCGTCCACCCGCCTTTGAAGCGGCCGTTCAATACTGTTTTGTAGCCATTGGCGTTAGAGCAGATGGTTAGTACGGATTTTTCGATTTCGGGACAGCACGTTGTTCCGTTGTTTGTGCCGATGTTGAAATCGGGAAGCTTATCGTCAAACAGATACGGAATATTTGAACGGATGGAGTGACAATCATAGAGAATGGCAAACCCGTACACATCCTTTACCCTCATGATTTCGGCGGAAAGTGCGGCGTGATAGGGCTGATGGTATAGTATCTTTCGTTCTTTGACATCCTCATTGCTGGGCGGGGACTTCCAGATATTTCTGCCATCGAAATCGACTAGCGGAACCAGTGTTGTTGTGTTTTGACCTGGATACAAGCTTTCACCGGTTGGGTCGCGATTAACATCGACGACGTATCGATGGACAGTCGTTCTAACAGTTGTAAGATCAGGGATAAGCTCTTCATAGAGTTTGTGGATATGCCAATCCGTGTCGACCAACGAACGGCCGTTTTCGTTCAATGACTCCCCGACTTCATCTGTCAATTCAAGGCCGGTGTGAGGCATACCCAGTATGATGGGTCCAGATCCACTATTCACTTCAACGGTCATGCTGATACCCTTTCGGCGTCAATGTGGGAAGACACAGACCACCACATAGGACACCATTCAAAACCAGCTCAGCGAGTCGCAAGATCTCATCGGACAGATATCGATCTTCGTTGAGTGTAGGGACAATGTTCCTAATTGTTTGCATGACGGCTTGCAAAATTGGGCTTGTTTTCAACGGTGCTCTGAATTCGACACCCTGCGAAGCACACATTGCCTCAACGGCAATGATGTGGCTCAGGTTCGAATTCATTCGCTTCAAGCGCATCGCGGCATGCGCAGCCATGCTCACGTGGTCTTCCTGATTGGCGGAGGTTGGCGTGGAGTCCGTTGAACATGGATTTGCAAGATGCTTATTTTCGCTCATTAGAGCAGCGGTCGTAACTTCGGCGATCATGAATCCCGAATTCAAACCGGGCTCGGGAGTGAGAAAAGCGGGCAGGTCATAGGACAAGGTAGGATTAACCATGAGTGCGACGCGTCGCTGTGAGATTGAACCGATTTCCGATAGGGCGATCGCAATTTGATCCGCCGCGAATGCTACTGGTTCAGCATGGAAATTTCCGCCTGAAACAACCCTTTCGCTGCTTGTCAAAACGAGTGGATTATCTGTCGCGGCATTGGCTTCAATTTCAAGCGTGCGCGCTGCGAAACGGAGGAGATCAATTGCGGCGCCCATTACCTGTGGTTGGCAACGAATACAATAGGGGTCCTGCACCCTTTGATCGTCAACTCGGTGACTTTCCCTGATTTCGGATCCAGCAATAATATCGCGCATTGACGCAGCGACTTCGATTTGACCGGCGTGCCCACGAAGGGCGTGAATTTCCTCGGTTAGCGGGTCTGTCGAACCCATAATAGCGTCCGTGGAAAGTGCTGATACAACGATTGACGTTCGCACTGCACACCAGGCTTCAAACAGGGAGGAAAGGGCGCAGGCCGTTGAAAACTGAGTGCCGTTTATAAGGGCCAGTCCTTCTTTTGCACCCAGCGTGATCGGCTCGATGCCTGCGTCTTTGAGAGCGTGACCGCCGGGCAATAGCTTTCCGTTACTCCAGGCTTCTCCTTCCCCGATCATGACGGCCGCCATATGGGCAAGCGGAGCCAAATCACCCGATGCGCCGACAGATCCTTGGGAAGGAATTTTCGGGATCACATCATGCTTCAACATGCTTTCAAGCATCGCGATTGTTTCATGAGCTACACCGGAAGCACCGCGCCCCAGTGAGACAAGCTTCAAGGTCATCATCAACCGGGTTGCCCTAAGGTCAAGCGCTTCGCCAACACCACAGCAGTGAGACAGGATCAGATTTCGTTGCAACGTGGATGTATTTTTTGCTTCGATCTTTATTGAGGCGAGCTTTCCAAACCCCGTGTTGATTCCATAAACCGGCGCATCTCCTTCTGCCACGGAAGACACAATGTCGTGGGACAATCGGATGGTTTCATGGCATGCTGGGGCTATTGTTATGTCACCATCTCCGAGCCAGGCAGTATTCAATTCATCAAGGCTGACATGACCAGGGTTTAGCTGCATGATGAGCACTCTCCATTGATCCATCTCTCGCTGAGAGGATTAAAGCCGATCATATAAGCAAGTTCGGCAGGATGGCTGACATCCCAGATTGCAAAGTCGGCACGACGCCCGGGTGTAAGAACACCACTGTCTGCAAGTCCAAGAGCTTGCGCTGCATGTTTGGTTACACCAAGAAGTGCTTCTTCAGGAGTTAGCCAGAAGAACGTGCAAGCCATATTCATTGCCAGCAGAGGAGAAAAGAGTGGAGATGATCCAGGGTTCGCATCCGTGGCAACCGCCATGGGAACACCATATTTTCGAAATGCCTCTATTGGCGGCTCGCGCGTCTCAGTGAGCGTGTAAAAAGCGCCTGGAAGGATAACAGCCACAGTATTTGATGCCGCCATGAGAGAGGCATCTTCTTCGGTCGCATACTCAACGTGATCAGCGCTTAAAGCTCCGTACCTTGTTGCAAGCGCCGTACCGCCTTGGTGTGATAATTGTTCGGAATGCAATTTGACGGGAATGCCAAGTTCTTGCGCAACTTTGAAAACACGCTCGATCTGATTTGCCGAAAAAGCAATGTTTTCACAAAAGCCATCCACATAGTCGACAAGGCCATTGGCGGCGGCTCGCTGAAGAGTGGGAATGCAGACTCTATCGATATAAGCGTCTGCGTTACCCTTGAACTCCGGAGGTATGGCGTGGGCACCAAGGAAACTCGTAACAACACGAATTGGACGTCTGTTTGCGAGCTCTCGCGCGGCGCGCAACATCTTTAGCTCTGTGTGTTCATCCAACCCATATCCCGACTTAATTTCGACGGTCGTTACACCTTCTGCGATCAGCGCATCCATGCGCGGCAGGGCCGCGCTTACAAGTTCATCTAAAGAAGCCGCTCGGGTCTGGGTAACAGTGGAGAGTATTCCTCCTCCTGCGCGCGCAATCTCTTCATAGGAAGCACCAAGCAATCTTTGCTCAAACTCTTGAGCACGATTGCCACCAAATATAAGATGGGTGTGGCAATCGATCAGAGCGGGAGTAACGAGCTTGCCACCCGCATCGCATGGATGATGGTTCGCATACAACTCGGGAATCGCACTTTCTTTTCCGACCCATTGGATCTTCCCCCCTTGGACAGCGATCGCGCCTTGCTTAATCAACCCGTATGGCTGGTTTCCGGCCAGTGTTGCAACAGTTGCGTTTCTGATTATCGTTGCCATAGTTCGCGTAGAAAAGACTTGTTATACTCATGCGGTTTACCTATTATACTCATACATATTAGTAATTTGTATAGACAATTGATTGTGTCCACGCAGTATACCTAGGCAGACCAAAAAGATGGCGATTTATGCAAAAAATGCTCTAACACCCAGTGGTTGGAAATCTAGGGTATCAATCGACATTGGTGACGATGGCCGCATAGAGAAAATCGAGCAGACAGATAAACCTCGTGCTGATCAGGTGACCGTCGGACATCTGATCGCAGCACCTGTAAATTCACACAGCCATGCGTTTCAAAGAGCAATGGCCGGCTTAACTGAGCAAAGAGGGCCGGGGCATTCGGACAGCTTCTGGACTTGGCGTCAGTTGATGTACAAATTTCTCGATCAGTTAACGCCTGGACAGATCCAGGCGATTGCAGCATTTGTGCAGATGGAGATGATGGAAGCAGGTTATGCGACCAATGTCGAGTTTCATTATATGCACCATCAGGCCGGGGGGCTTCCATATGATAATCTCGCTGAACTTAGTCACAGGATTGCTGCTGCCACAGAAACCAGTGGCATTGGTCTCACGCTCTTGCCGGTTCTCTATCAATACGGTGGTTGTGACAAGCGTGAACTGGCAGATGGTCAAAAACGGTTCGGAAATGATCTTGATCGTTTTCAGAAACTTGTTGAAGGCGCGGCCACTGCAATCGATACGCTACCGGACGATTGCAATATGGGCGTCGCACCTCATTCCTTGCGCGCTGTAGCTCCGGACGTATTTGAGACACTTGCCAAGCTCGTGAGAACAGGTCCGGTGCATCTGCATCTGGCGGAGCAACTCCCCGAAGTAGATGAGGTAAAGAGCACCTGGGGAAAACGTCCGGTAGAGTGGGCGCTTGATAATATCGACATCGATGCTCGTTGGTGTCTGATCCACTGCACTCAAATGTTGCCCCATGAAACAAAGAAATTGGCCGAAACAGGTGCAGTTGCTGGTCTTTGCCCAATTACTGAATCTAGTCTCGGGGACGGCATATTTGACGGCATAAACTGGATGAAACACGGAGGTCTGATTTCTGTTGGTTCAGATTCAAACATCCGTATATCTTTGAGTGAGGAGTTGAGAACGCTCGATTATTCACAACGCCTACGCGATCATACACGAGCAGCTTTTGCGACAGAGGGAAAGTCAACCGGCCGCAGATTGCTTGATGAAATCACAACGGGTGGAGCGCAGGCTGCTGCTCGTGACACAGGTAGGATTGAGGTTGGAAAGTGGGCTGACCTCGCGGCATTGGATGCTGATAATTGCAACTATGCTGGGCGATCTGGGGACACTCTATTAGATAGTTTTGTGTTTGCTGCCGATGACCAGGCAATCACGGATGTATGGTCTGCTGGCCGTCACATGGTGCAGTCCGGTAGGCACATTCGCCGAGAGCAAATTACCAATAACTATATAGGTGTCCTAAAGGAACTAAGTACAGATTTGTAATTTCTTTCAGGGGTATTTTCTCACTAACCGCACTTCGGATCGGCAATGTTTTTTTGCCTATACTTCGTACGATATCGCCTTTAATTATTAGAAAACACTTAGCCTGAAATCCTGCCAAAGTTGAACAAGAGGTGTTGGAAGAACGTTTTTGAACCCGCATGGTGGGTGATTGGATGGTGCGGGTTCGTGTTCAAACACATCGATGTCGATCCCTTTTATGCGGTTTCATGGCGCAAAACGCTGAGGAATCTATTATTTTTTAGTCTT
>CALFBL010000140.1 GCA_937951695.1 uncultured Granulosicoccaceae bacterium
AAGGGTTCATCATTGACCACAGGCTTCGCGCACAACACCGCATGGCCCAAACCCAGCGCTTCTGATTGGCGGATAAACACACAGTTAACATGGCTGGGTAGAATGCCGCGTAAAATCTCCAGCATTTTATCTTTGCCACGCGATTCGAGCTCACGCTCCATTTCGTAGGCGGTGTCAAAGTGGTCTTCGATCGAGCGCTTGTTTCGGCCAGTGACAAAAATCAATGTCTCTACACCCGCCGCCACCGCTTCTTCCGCTGCGTACTGGATAAGAGGCTTATCCACCACTGGCAGCATCTCCTTCGGATTCGCCTTAGTGGCGGGTAGAAACCGAGTGCCCATACCTGCGACGGGAAATACCGCTTTTTTGATTTTTTTCATGATGATGACGCTGTAAAGTTTGTTCCAAGGCTCACGGCCGAATTGGCCGCGATCTT
Organism: uncultured Granulosicoccaceae bacterium; assembly: GCA_937951695.1. Taxonomy (GTDB): domain Bacteria; phylum Pseudomonadota; class Gammaproteobacteria; order Granulosicoccales; family Granulosicoccaceae; genus Granulosicoccus. Next base: position 437 of record CALFBL010000140.1, read on the forward strand.
TCTGATATTATCGCCAGACGTTAAGTCCAAAGTACCCGAGAGTTGCTGCCATGACGTTTGTCGTTACTGAAAATTGCATTCGATGTAAATACACCGACTGTGTCGAGGTCTGTCCTGTTGATTGCTTCCATGAAGGTCCAAACTTTCTGGTCATTGACCCCGAAGAGTGTATCGACTGTTCACTGTGTGAACCCGAATGCCCTATCAATGCCATCGTCGCTGAAGAGGACATGAAGCCAGAAGACGAACCTTTTCTGGCGCTCAACGCCGAGTTGTCAGCAATCTGGCCGGTCATCACCATCCAGAAGGATCCCCCAGCGGACGCCAAAGAGTGGGAAGACAAGCCCGATAAATTGCAGCAATTAGAGAGATAGCGGCTACTTTTCGACTAACTCAACCGTGCAATTCGAACCGCAAGAGAATACTAAACTGTACGCCGCTAGGGTAACCCGCAAATTGTGATACGTCATGGAAATTTGACCGTTCAAATGTGTCAGTCTGTATATAATCTGCGACCGTTGATACTTGTTAGCAATTCATAACTTATGGTGCCGGCCGAGCGTGCCAAACGCTCCACCGACAGCCCCTGCCCCCACACGGTGATCATTTCGCCGAGCTCTGGCCGAGCATCAAGCTCTGATGCTAATAGGGGGCCACAGTCGATGCAGATCGAATCCATCGAGACTCGACCGATTATCGGGCAATTGATCCCACGCATTTGCACCTCGGCGAGGCTATCGAGCACTCTCGGAAGACCATCACCATAGCCAATGGCGGCATACGCTGCCCACAGGGCTTCGGCACAGACATAGGTTTGCGCGTAACCGACACTGTGGCCAGCCGGCAAACGCTTCACCGACAGCACCGGAGCCTGAACAGTCATACCGATTCTTAGCTCGCATGCATTATTTTGCTGACTTTCGATAGGATTATACCCGTACATCCCGATACCGACTCGAGCCCAATCGCTGGCGGCACTCGGCCAAGCCAGAGTACCGGCCGAATTGGCCAAGCTGGATTCGAGATCGTGATTGGCCATCAGTTGGAGAAAACGCTTGGTTTGAGTGTCTGTTTGCGCACTGTCCAGCTCGTCAGCGCTAGCCAGATGGCTCATCACCCCGCGCCAGCGAAGCTGATTGCTTTTAAGATGCTGCTCGGCAGATTCAACGCTCACACCGAGCCGCCCCATGCCGGTATCAACCTTCAGCCACGGTTCGACGTCCAACGCGTTGCGGTGTGTCAGGACCATCCTAATTTGCGCTTCATCGTGCAATGCTGGCCAAAGAGCATGTTCAAAAACAGCATCCATATCGTGCGAATCGTGCGGGCCCTGCATGACAAGAATCGGCTGGGTAACACCGGCATCGCGAATTGCGATGGCTTCGCCCACCGTGACAACGGCAAACCCATCGGCCACGTCCGACAGATAACTGGCCACAGCTTCCGCGCCGTGACCGTACGCATCCGCCTTTACCACCGCAAAGGCTTTTGAGCCGGTACGCTGACGCAGCAATTGATAGTTGTGCGCTATAGCATCCAGATGAACTTGGATCTGTACACAACGCGGGTAATTACTGGTTGTGCTCATGCGACCGTGCTCTTATGTCAATTCTTATAAACCTGAGCTCAGACACTACGAGAACTCTCCGCTGTAGACCTCGGGAGAATAGTTCTCAAAGCGGGTGTACTTACCGAGAAACGTCAGATTGACACTGCCGATTGGTCCGTTCCGCTGTTTACGAATCAGCACTTCCGCTTTGCCTTTGTTGTCTTCAGAATCCGGGTTGTACACTTCATCGCGGTATATAAACATGATGACATCAGCGTCTTGCTCAATCGCACCTGACTCACGCAAATCCGACATCACTGGACGTTTGTCGGGCCGTTGCTCGAGACTCCGATTCAGCTGCGACAAGGCTACAACCGGCACTTCAAGTTCTTTGGCAATGGCTTTTAACGAGCGCGAAATTTCGGATATCTCGTTGGTTCTGTTTTCACCACCACCCGCGATTTGCATCAGCTGCAGATAGTCGATTACGATCAGACTCAAGCCGTGTTCTCGATGCAAACGTCTGGCGCGCGCGCGTAAATCGGTGGGTGTTAAACCGGCGGTGTCGTCTATGTAAATGTTCTTTTTTTCATTCAACAACGTGATCGCTGAAATGACGCGCGACCAGTCCTGCTCACTGAGCTTGCCGGTCCGAATTGCTTGCAATTCCACCCGCCCGAGTGAAGCAATCATCCGCATCGCCAGCTGTTCTGCGGGCATTTCAAGACTGAATACCGCAACCGGTGACGGTGCTTCCAAGGCTGCGTATTCGGCGATATTCATGGCGAACGTCGTCTTACCCATAGACGGACGACCCGCTACGATAATCAAATCCGACGGCTGCAGGCCACTGGTTTTCTCATCCAGATCGTCAAAACCTGTGGACAAACCAGTAATGGCCTCTTCGTTCTCGAATAAATAATTAATGCGCTCAACCGCGGCGCCTAACACGGTGGTGATATCAATAAACCCACCGGCCGCTCGAGCCGATTGATCGGCAATGTTCAGTACTTTCTCTTCCGCGCTATCCAACAAGGTCTTACTGTCGGCACCTTCATTAGAGAACGCTGAATCGGCGATCTCGTTTGCCACAGCGATCAATTGTCGTTTGACTGACTTTTCACGCACAATTTGCGCATAGGTCACCACGTTATCGGCGCTGGGGGTGACTTCTGCCAGAGCCCCGATGTAGTGCAGGCC
>CALFBL010000141.1 GCA_937951695.1 uncultured Granulosicoccaceae bacterium
GAAAATCGCGGGTATGGCGGACAAAATTGTTTTTAATACCGATACCTCAGCGGTTGGGGAGCAGTAAGCCACTGCCCACCCAACACCGTCACGAGTCAGGGTAGCCTTACTCGTGACGAGCTTCGATCATGCGATGAATGCGCAGGGCCAACGTCTGATGGGCAACCGCCGAATTCACTTTTAGGACGTTTGACATCACCACCACCATATAGCGTAACTCCTGAGGCTCTGTGGGGGACTCAACAATCGCCACCGAAGCCAGCTGATTACGTTTGTTACCCTTGTACTTACCACAGGTAAAACCCGCTTCAGGCTTGCAGCTGTATAGCGATCCCGACTTGAAATAGACCGCATAGTCGTTCAATGCGGGGTGGGACGCATATCGAATTCGGCGCTCAGTCATGTAAAGCATGCGCTTCAGATCCTGACTTGAAAATTCATCGACCAATTGGCCTTGCTCCATCCGTACGAGCAGCTTCATCAGTTCTTTGGGAGTACCGTAGCTAGCCTCACCGCCCGTTCGGTTTTTACCGTGGCGGGTAAAGAAGCTGCCTTGTTTCAGGTGATCAGGGTTGAGTCCGTTACTCTCCACCACCTCGCCAAGACTGTCCAGCATCAGCGTACGCAGTGCACTGGTAGAGGCGTTGGCTAAAAACTCACTTTCCTCAGCTTGCGACACTGGATACGCAGCCCCAAAATGGCGCATCAGGATGACTTCGCGCAACACCATGGCGGCCGCCGAGTTAGAGCTTACCGACAACGTCCAATCCAGATATTCCCAGACACTGGCTGTGTCACCAATCTGTAACTTACGGTGGGTCAGTTTGCGCTTATCCACATCCCAAAAGCGAACCTCGTGGTTGCCGCGTTCAATAAAACGATCTGCGGTGATTGGCTTGGTCTTTAACAGATTGACGCGTGCTTCGATGTCATTGGGAAAACGTTCAGCCAACTGCTGATAGAGAGCTGCAGCAACCAAGATTTTTCCAACACTGCCCACGTTCGCTTTGTAGTCATCGTTAAATCCAGCGTACAGCGGTTGATCAGGATCAGACAAATCGACCAGTGCCACACCGTACCGCGCAGCTTGATTACCGAGAAAACCCTTTAGCGCTTTACTCACTGCGGGGTCAGGTTGTGCCGAGTCCAGGTCTATCGCAGCCCCGCGAAGGTGAATCTGCTCCATCGGCAGCATAGCGCCGGATGTCAGCTGGCGACCCTTAACTTCCCCGCGTTGCGCTAACTCATAATAATCCAGTCGTTTGATGCCGGTGTAGTCATACCCGTCAATCGGATAAGCGCCGATCCCTGTCACTTGGGCCAGCAGAAAAACACAAAAGGTTGCCAGGAAAAGCGATCGTTTCGGTATCTTTTTCAGCGTTTTCATTGGAGAGATCCTAAGAGCCGACAGGCTTTAATAAATTGACCACCGAGTCACGGCTATCGTTCAGTGGTGCATCGAGCGACTGCAGTACGCTGTTGCCCTGAGCGGCGTCGTTCTCCACGAAGGGCCGGATCTGAAACAACCCCAACCTATCGTTGAGAAAACCGAATTCAACATCGGCCACGATGGGCACCCCATCGCTGGTAAACCAGCTCTGTAAGTCGGCGACCAGTGCATCGAGATCCGCTATGTTTTGGTCGTTTAGTAAGCGATCTGGACCTTGTGCCCGTACCAACCGGGAACCGCCATTAGCGAGTAACACACGTTTTGTTGGCGACGTTGCTGAGCCAACAAATTCCTGGCTGGCCGTGTCGGGATTGACCATCAACATTTCAGCCGATTGACCTTCCACCCCGCCCCCTACCCCTTCATTAACCACGACAGTGTAGGTTGATGGGTCTCCGTTGTCGACATTCGCGGTCACCAACACACCCGACTTATCGTTATTGACCCCTTGGTGCAACAACACAGCAACGTAGAGATGCTCGGGACGATCCATGATCGCCTGACGCCAGCCAAAGGCTCGTTCGGTGAACGGAGACGCCCATACGCGACGAATCGCGTGCAGCACATTGTCAAAACCCACCACGTTCGGCACCGTTAAATTCAATCCTGCCCCGGTAAAACCGGGTAAATCTTCCACGTTGGTATCACTGCGCACAAAGACACCGTAACTGCCATCTGGGCCAAATTCATCGGCCATGGCTTGCTTTAATTCAGCAACAAAACCGGGATCGAGCTGCGCTGACATGATCCAGTTACGTATTTGTGCGAGGGTGTCATTGCGATACTCTCGACGCAGCTGAGGATCGTTTATCGTGGTCTGTTCGGCGTAACGAAACTTTAGCCATTCAAACGCGCTACTCTTACCTTGTTGCGAGCTGCTGCTTCCGTTGGTTGAACTTGCACTTTCTTGGGCAGAGAACGGTTGATCGAGCATCAGTCGAAAGCTGCCAAACGGAATGGCCAATGAGGACGACACTAAACCGGGATAACGAAAATTCAATTCACCCAGCTTTGCGGCCTTGGGCCCCACCCGCACGCCAGAATCCGCGGAGCGTAATAAGCGGCCTGGGACAGGCGCTGTGCTTTCAAGTTTCAGCTTTTCAAAATCAACCACAATGCTGACATTGGCTTCAGGCGCTTCGGTTTTAAATCGCTCCTTGAATTCAGCAGCGTCAATGGTATTGAGTCTGACCACGCCGCCCGGACTCGAGGCGAGCGATATGGGGCGCCCGCTTTGCGCTCGAATCTGATCCAACAGCTCGGGTGCGACCACCACATTAGGGATTCCCAAGTTGCGCGCCAGAAGCTGCACATGCGAAAGTTGGTTGCCCTCGTTTTCGGTCACGATGCCGGCAACCGGTGGCAGATCTGCCAGTGTTTCCGGGACCAGTAAAATTTTTGGAATATCGGGTTGGGTATCTGCCGCGTGGTCTTCCAGCGTAAGCAATAGGCCTTCGGCTAACCCCGGGTTCAGACCGCGCAAACCGAAGCCAATCAGCTGGCCAAATAACTCGTGCTCTACCCCGGAAAGCTCGGTTGCATCATCACTGAGAAACGCTAATATCTGTGAATACATCAGTAATGGACCAGCGCGCATCGCGTTAGGAATAAATTCCGCCGCTAGAGGTTCGAAACTCAAGAATTTTGCGATGGCAGGTTGGTATTCAAACACGAGTCGGCGTTGCACCCAAGTGGGTACGCGCGCCAATACCCGCAGTTGCTGGCGATACTCACCCAGTGACAGGTTATCGACCCTCAAACTTTGATGAGTTTGCTCAAACTGCTGCCATTCACGACGGCTAATCAGGCCGGTACCGTAAGCGGTTTTTGCCAAATCGAACAAAACGTCAATCAGTGACTGTCGGGATTGGCTCGCCATCGTCAATGGGAAGCCCTGTAGTTCGACAAACACGCCCTGCTCTAACGACAACACCGCCGCTACGGCGAGCAGTCGATCTTCCACCGACAATCTTGCTAGCCCATTACGCACCAGCACCGAGAACTCACTGGCTGATTGCAGAAGTTTTTGGGCATCGCCCTGCTGATCAGATTGCGACGCTAAGACATCGATTGTCTGTCTCAGCTCTGTAGCGATCATGACATCAGTGAGTTGCCCCGCAAGCTGGGAGAGCTGCTCAACGATCCGCTTTGAATCATTCACCTCATCGATTGCCTGAGCCAGAGCCTCATAGCTCTCTTGCAGAGACGACTTACCGGAACTTAGCGCATAGGTCCGCACGCGAGCGGCGTCTTGCGCATCCGGACTGCCGTGTATTTTGTTTCGTAACGCAGCAAATCCCGTGTCTTGAGTGTTCAGTTGCGCAGCAGCAGCACGAATTTCCTCAATCTTTGCCGTGTTTTGATCTGGCGACCACGGCAAAGCTCGAGCCGCGTCGTACGCCAACCCTAGACGCTCATCACGCCATGCGGCTTACAAGATTTCTAAGCCTGACATAAAGTGCGCCACCACCGCCATGGGTAACATGTGCTTCGTGATAACCACTTGTATATTTCCTAAACTCAGGTTCTGATAACCAGCGTGGAACAGCTTGTTTTAATATTCCCTCGCCTCTCACACCCTTGCCAGTAATTACCAAAATAGTTCGCTTGCCTAATTGATAAGACGTTTCAATATAACGATACAGCCTTGAATGTGCTTCAGCTTGTGTCATGCCATGTAAATCAATTCGCCCATCAATGCCTGTTCGCCCTTT
>CALFBL010000142.1 GCA_937951695.1 uncultured Granulosicoccaceae bacterium
AAAAAATTGGCCCAAAGCACGGTAGAAGGCGGCACGAAGGTGGCTGATGTTCTCAAAAACGAGATTGTTAAGTCGGCGCCATGCAGGACGAAGGTGTCTTGGGGCGGTTGTCGGCGGGGGTTATATTTTGAAGTCATCACCCAGATACACTCGGCGGACCTCGTCGTTGTCGAGTACGTTATCGGGTTTGCCCTCGGCAATCAGGGTGCCGCGGCCTAGAATGTATGCCCGATCACAGATACCCAGTGTCTCGCGTACGTTGTGATCGGTTATCAGCACGCCAATGTTGCGCGCTTTGAGGTGCTCGATAATGCGCTGAATATCAATGATGGAAATAGGGTCGACCCCTGCGAAAGGTTCGTCGAGCAGAATGAATCCGGGTTCTGCCGCCAGTGCCCTGGCAATTTCCACACGGCGTCGCTCACCGCCAGACAACGCCAGACCGAGACTGTCGTGAATGTGGCCAATTTGCAGCTCATCCAGCAACCGTTCCAGATGTTCTTTTCGTTCGACCGCTTTGAGCTCCTTTCGCGTCTCTAGTATGGCCGTAATGTTGTCGGCCACGGTGAGTTGACGGAACACGGACGCCTCTTGCGGCAGGTAGCCTACACCCGCTTTCGCCCGAGCGTGCATGGGAAATTCAGTGATGTCCTTGCCGTCCAGTAAAATCGATCCCGCATCGGGTTTGACCAATCCAACTACCATGTAAAAGTAGGTGGTTTTTCCCGCCCCGTTTGGACCCAGCAGTCCGACCACATCCCCACTGGCGACGCTGATAGAGACACCTTCAAGGATTTTTCGCTTCTTGTAGGCCTTGTGCAGATCAACCGCCTGCAATTCCCGGCGCACTGCAGGTTCGGTCATTGACCACTCTTGGGCGGCTGGAGGCGAATGCTCACACGACCTGAGTTGCCGCCATCGGCTTTAATGGTTCGTGCCCGTGAATTAAACACGATCTTGCCGCTGGTCAGATTTTGTCGCGGCTGTGACAAGGTGGCATTTCCCGATAAGATCAAGGTGCCATCCACGGCGTTGTAATCAATGTTGTTGGCTTCGCCCACAATACGTTCGTCGCTATCGTTCAGCTGTTCAAATCGAATCGGGTTGCCGTCACCGGCGATGCGAGTCAGCTGGCTATTGGCGTCGAGGTAGATGGCGATTTCGCTGGCTAGGATTTTCATCGTGCCTTGTGAGATTTCCACATTGCCGATCAGGCGTTGCACACGCGCTTTGTCGTCGTATTCAGAACTATCCGCGCTGACGTCGATGGGCTGGGTTTCGTCTCCGGTCTTGGCCCAAGCGGCGAGGCTGTTCATCATCAGTGAAAACAGCAAAGCACACAAGGTAGATTTAATCAGAGTCGGGGGTTGCGACGTCATAGTGTCCAGTAACCTTTGATAAAAATATCAGCTTGCCTTCGTCAATGCGGGATTCGAGTCCGACCGATTGCATCCGCCAGCCATCAGCGACCACTTCGATCGGCTGGTCCGTGCTGACTTCGTTGGTATCGGTACGAACCGTCAGGCTATCGGTCTTGATGGTGACTATATCGGCATTCCCTTCAGCATCGAGTCCGCTGGCACGCATTAGTTCAACATCGCCTCTGAGCGTAAATACATCGGGTTCGCGCAGCATTTCACCTTCTACTGAAGTGATGTCCCAGCGGATGCCGTCTCGCAGCAGTATGACAGTCGGGGCAAGGATTTCGGACCGATCGTCGGCAGGATAATGTAGCAAGCTGCTGCCCGTGAAGCGATATTCCAAGTCTCCATTGGTGTCAAATTTGCGCGTTGTGAAGTCTTCCAGGTAATAGTCGGATTGCGTCTGGCGCATGTCTATCGTCTCTTCCACGATGACCGATGGGGCTTGTTCAATCCAGTTCTGGGCGAAGGTAATAAACAACAATACCGGCATGATGGGCCAGTACCTAAATAGCCATCGCATTATATAACTCCCGCTTGCAACAGCTGATGCATCGACACAACGCCGATCAAGTCGTGATTGTCCACTACCGGTAGCGAGGTGATTTTGCGCTGTTGCATCTGGTCTACCGCTTCAAATGCCAGTATGTTGGATTCAATGGTGAGTGGACTGACACTCATGACTTCTTGAACGGTGGCGCGACGGACATCCACGCCTCGCTCGATTGCTCGGCGCAAGTCACCGTCGGTAAACACGCCTTGGAGCTTTGCATCGTTCACAACGATCACAACACCGAGACCTCTCGCACTCATCTCGAGCAACGCATCGGTGAGTGCTGTGCGCGGTGCCACGATCGGGATGTCTTGCCCGCAAGCCATGACGTCACTGACCCGAATCAATAGGCGCCGGCCGAGTCGGCCACCTGGGTGTGAACGAGCGAAATCTTCTGAATTGAAACCGCGTGCGCCCAGTAGGGCAATGGCCAAGGCGTCCCCCAGCACCATAGTCGTGGTGGTGCTTGCCGTTGGGGCAAGGTTTAGCGGGCACGCCTCGCGCTCGACACTGACATCGAGCGCCACCGTAGCGGCCTGAACCAATGCGGACTTTGGATTGCCGCTGAAACTGATGATTGGGCATCCCAAGCGTTTGATGCCGGGTAACAAGGCTAACAGCTCGTAAGAGGTACCGGATTGAGAAATCGCGATAACCGTATCGTCAGCGCGCAGCATGCCCAGATCCCCATGCGTGGCTTCAGCGGCGTGGAGAAAGAAAGATGGCGTGCCGGTACTGGCCAGCGTGGCGGCAATCTTGTGGCCGACGTGACCGGATTTTCCGACCCCGCAAACCACGGCGCGACCTCGAGTGCTGAGCAGCAGCTCACAAGCGGCTACAAACGAGTCGTCGAGCCGTGATTGCAACGCTTCAACGGCCTGAGCCTCGATGCGCAAGACATCCGCAGCCAGAGCCATCCAGTGATCGCGTGCAACGAGCGGGTCCGCCTTCACGAGTCGGACGCAACGACTCCGATGACGGCATCCAGGGAGGCTGGTTGGTTAAGGTGCTGCAGCGTCTCTGTCGAGTTTTTCGGATACTGTCGAGTGAGTGCATCGAGCTCATCGAGCTGCGCGGGTGTGTCGGGTGCGTCCGTTTGGTCCAATTCGTCCAGCTCATCGAGTTCATCGAGTTCATCGAGTTCATCGAGTTCATCGAGTTCATCGAGTTCATCAAGTCCGTCACCGGATTGGCCAGCAGGTCGAGGCTGCGTATTGACTTTGCCGTCCAGAGTGAGCGAGCGGTGGCGGGTAATCCAGAAATCCCGGGTAGTCTGGTACTTGTCGAGCGCAACGTTATCAAGTAACGAGCCGGCATCGAGCAGTCGGGCGCGAATGTCGATGAGGTTTAACACCTGGAGACTGATCCGAACCACGTCACGATCGACGTGATTGACAGGATTAAGGAATCCATCGGGAAAGAGCCCGACTGTGCTGCGCGCGTTACTGGGTCCAAGAAACGGCAGGACAATGTACGGCCCTTCGCCAACTCCCCATACGCCGAGCGTCTGACCGAACGATTCGTTGTGTTTGGGAAGCCCTATACGGGTGCCGAAATCAAATATTCCGCCAATACCGAGCGTCGTATTCACTAGAAAGCGGCCGGTGTCGCTGGCCGCCTGACTGAACTTTCCCTGCAACACACCGTTCACGACCACTTTAATGTCGTCGAGATTACTGAAAAAGTTGCTGACACCGCGTTCGATCGGGTCGGGAGTAATCCGTTTGTATCCCTGGGCGACCGGTTTAAGCACGGCACGGTCGACCGCGTCGTTGAATGCGAATATCTTGCGATTCACAGGTTCGAGTGGGTCGTAGATTGGGCCATTTGGAGTGTTGGTCGCGCAGGCTGTAAGCAGCAGTACGAGAAACGGAATTAGGGGGCGTAACAGACGTTGAGTGGGGCGTGCCATGATTAGGGACCGTTAGTTCGACATTAACTTGGTCGCAAGTGTAGCTTTTTCAGAAACAAGAATGTGCGCCTGTCGACAGCGCAGCAGGGTAATAAGATGATCTGATCAGCTTTGCGAAGGGGCGCATGCTGGTATACTAGCCTAGCGGGTCGTGTGTTAGTTTTGCCGGATATCTCACCCCAAATTTAGCCAAATTTCAAGAGAGCCATATTTTTGTCAGATCCTAACAGTACGCTTGTTAAGATCCGCGACTTGCATTTTAGTCGAGGATCAAAAGCGATATTTAAGGGCCTCAGCGCTGACGTTCCGCGCGGGAAAGTCACCACGATTCTCGGGCCCAGCGGAACCGGCAAGACCACCTTGCTCAAACTCATAGGAGGTCAGGAAAAGCCTCGCTCAGGAAGAATTGAAGTCGACGGCGAGCACGTGGCTGGTCTGTCTCGAAAAAATCTGTTCAGTTTGCGTAAAAAGATGGGTATGTTGTTTCAGTCAGGGGCGCTGCTTACCGATCTAACCGTGTTCGACAACGTGGCTTTTCCGTTGCGTGAACACACCGAACTGCCTGAGTCACTGATTCATAAACTGGTGCTGATGCGGTTGCATGCAGTCGGTTTACGGGGTGCGCGAGACTTGATGCCTGCGGAGTTGTCAGGCGGCATGGCACGACGTGCAGCGCTGGCCAGAGCTCTGGTGATGGACCCCATGATGATCTTATACGACGAGCCGTTTACCGGCCAGGATCCCATCTCGATGGGTGTGCTGCTTGAGCTTATTAGCACCGTGAATAAGGCGTTAGGGCTAACTTCGCTGATCGTATCGCACGACTTGGGTGAGGCGTTGTCCATATCGGATCACGTTATCGTTATCTCGGCTGGGGTTGTTGTGGAATCGGGTTCACCGGACCAACTGCACAATAGCGAATCTGCCTGGGTGCAACAATTTTTGAATGGTCGCCCCGATGGGCCTGTACCGTTTCAGCTCAGCGCGCCAAATTATGCAGAAGATCTTGCCTCCGATGAGGAACGCTTAAGTGTTTAACGCGGCTCGCTCGATGGGTGAATGGACTCTGGCTGTGCTTGAGACCTTGGGTCGTGCAAGTGTGTTTCTGGCGCAAACGCTGTTGGGGATGGGGGCTGCTGTTCGCCGTTTCTCTTTGGTGATAAAGCAGGTATACGCCAGCGGTGTGCGTACCCTGTCCATCGTATTGGTTTCTGGTTTATTTGTTGGCATGGTGTTGGCGCTGCAGGGATATAACACTTTAGTACAGTTTGGTGCAGAAGAATCGCTTGGAGTTGTCGTAGCGCTCACACTGGTTCGGGAACTGGGGCCAGTGGTTGCTGGTCTACTGTTTGCCGGTCGTGCAGGTTCTGCGCTGACCGCTGAAATCGGTTTAATGAAGTCTACCGAGCAGCTGTCGGGCTTGGAGATGATGGCGGTCGATCCGTTCCAGAGAATATTTGCACCGCGGCTGCTGGCAGGATTTTTGGCTCTGCCAATGCTTGCGGCGATGTTCACAGCAGTCGGTGTTCTTGGGGGGCATTTGGTGGCGGTTGATTTGCTTAGTGTTGATGCAGGGGTTTTTTGGTCTCGTATGCAAGGCGCTGTTGGCTTTTACACCGATGTGCTGTCAGGCCTTTTGAAAGCTGTTGTGTTCGGTTTTGTGGTCACTTGGATCGCTATTTTTGAAGGCTGGGATTGTGTGCCTACTCCGGAAGGGGTCGCTAATGCAACCACTCGTACAGTTGTTAAGTCCTCTTTGGCGGTACTGGGTCTTGATTTCGTAATGACCGCTGTCATGTTTACGGTATAGGGCCGGTTGATAATGAATGTTCGAATAGTAGAAACACTGGTTGGATTTTTTGTACTGCTCTTTTTCGTGGCCATGTTTATCCTAGCGATGAAGGTGAGTAATCTGGCCAGTTTCTCGGGTACGGGGGGATATACTGTCTCCGCGTATTTTGAGAACGTTGGCGGGCTTAAACGCCGCGCTCCTGTGGCCGCTGGTGGCGTACGTGTGGGGCAGGTTACCGGCATTTCCTACAACACGGACACGTACAAGGCTCTTGTGACCATTAAGATCAACGAACAGTTTGACAAGTTTCCAACCGACACCAGTGCCAGTATCTTCACTTCTGGATTGTTGGGCGAGCAGTACGTTGGCTTGTCTCCGGGTGGTCTCGACGACTACCTTGCCGATGGCGATGAAATTGATTTGACACAATCTGCGTTAGTCCTTGAAAAACTGATTGGGAATTTTCTGACCAGCAAATAGGGCGCAGCTAGAACTATAGGCGCAGTTAGAACTATAGGCGCAGTTAGAACTACAGGGCGCAGTTAGAACTAAAAGGACAAAGAAAAATATGAACACAATGAGAAGAACTTCCCTGATTGCCGCAGCATCGATGGTGTTGTGGGTGGCGGGCAGTGTCGCGCAGGCACAGGACGACCATCCGGCCCAAGTCGCTGTGAAAGAAGTTGTCACCGATATGACAAGCTTTCTGACGGAAAATCACGACGCGATTGTGGAAGACAAGTCGTTGTTGTACAACCATGTGCAAGATGTGATCGTGCCGCACGTTGACTTACAAGCTATGACGCGATTGGCGGTCGGGAGTGCCTGGCGGGATGCCGACGCCACCCAGCGAAAAGAGCTCGTTGATCAATTCGAAATGTTATTGCTTAATACCTACGCCGCAGCGCTGACTCAATACAGTGGCGAGAAAATCGAATTCGAACGGTATCGCCCAACGAACCGCGACGACCGCGCCGAAGTGGTAACCCAATTCAACGTCGAAGGCGGTTCAGCGGTACCGGTTATCTACAAACTTCGTGATAGAAGCAAAAATAATGACTGGTTGATCTACGACATCGATGTGGCGGGTTTGAGCCTGGTGGGTAACTTTCGCACCAAATTCACGGAAGAGATTCAAAGCGGCGGTATAGACGGGCTACTGATTTTTCTTAAACAACGAAATTCGTAAATCTGTGGCTGCACAACCTAAAAATGGGGTCGATGCAAAAGTCGATGGGGATCTTTGCCGAGTGTCGGGCGTCATCGATTTCGACACGGCGCCAAGCCTGATGAGCATAGTGGCTGAACACATTGAGTCCGAGAAGTCAGTGACGGTCGATTTTTCGGCAGTCACGCATGCCAACAGCGCCGCTTTGGCGTTGTTACTTGAGTGGAAAACGCACGCTACGAAGCACGATTGCGCGTTTAATCATCAGTATTTGCCCGAATCGATACGGCAACTGTCTGAGATCTGCCAAGTCAGCGAGCTCATATAAACGTATAATCGCGCCTCGGGCCGCTTGATGCGGCCCTTCTGCTCACTCTAGGCGCATCGTGTTACATGGACAAATTCCTAGTTGAAGGTGTAGGCCCACTAACCGGCGATGTGCGAATCTCTGGTGCCAAGAACGCGGTATTGCCCATTCTCGCAGCTACCTTACTTGGCAGCAGCGAATCCACCATCGGCAATGTCCCCCATCTGAATGACGTTACCACGACCATGTCGTTGCTGGGACGCATGGGCTGCGGCATCACGGTCGGTGACAACATGACCGTCGCGGTGGATCCGACACTCATTAATGATTACACCGCTGCCTACGAATTGGTGCGCACCATGCGAGCCTCCATTCTGGTGCTCGGCCCGCTGGTTGCCCGCTACGGCCAAGCGGAAGTGTCCTTGCCAGGTGGTTGCGCGATTGGCGCACGACCGGTGAACATTCACATTGACGGGCTGCGCGCACTGGGGGCGGAGATCTCAATTGATGGCGGCTACGTCCGAGCTCGAGCAGGGCGCCTGCAGGGTGCGCGAATCGCGATGGACATGGTGACCGTGACCGGTACGGAAAATTTATTAATGGCAGCTTCCCTTGCGAAGGGTGAGAGTGTGCTGGAAAACGCCGCTCGTGAGCCAGAAATTGTAGACTTGGCGAACTACCTGATTGCGATGGGGGCCAAGATCGAAGGCGCTGGCACCAGCACCATTCACGTGCAAGGTGTCGACAGCCTGACCGGTTGTCACTATGACGTGGTGCCCGATCGTATCGAAACCGGCACGTTCCTGGTCGGGGCAGCGGTGACTCGCGGCCGTGTCAAGGCGTTGAACACCGTGCCTGGAAATCTGGGCGTGGTGTTGGAGAAACTGCGTGAAGCCGGAGCGGAAGTGACCACGGGGGACGACTGGATTCAGGCCGATATGCACGGCAATCGTCCTCAGGCTGTAAGCATTTCGACAGCCCCGTATCCCGATTTCCCCACCGATATGCAAGCCCAGTTTTGCGTGTTAAACGCGGTTGCTGAAGGCACCGCCAAAGTTATCGAAAACGTCTTTGAAAACCGCTTCATGCATATCAACGAATTACAAAGGATGGGCGCGGACATGACGGTTGAGGGCAATTCGGTGACCATTCGCGGCATCGAGAAATTGCGTGCGGCCCCGGTTATGGCCACCGATTTACGCGCCTCGGCGAGTTTGATACTGGCGGCTCTAATGGCGACGGGCGAGACTGAAGTGCGTCGGGTGTACCACATCGATCGCGGCTATGAGCGCATCGAAGAGAAATTCCATCAGCTCGGCGCGGAAATTCGTCGTCAACCGGATAAGTAAGTGAGCTTACGAATTGCCCTGTCTAAGGGGCGGATTTTCGACGACACCATGCCTTTGTTGGCCGCCGCTGACATCCACCCGGCAGAATCGCCAGAAACCTCGCGTAAGCTCATATTGCCGTCCACCTGCGGCAAGGTTGAATTCCTGATCGTGCGGGCGTCGGATGTGGCCACTTACGTGCAGCACGGCGGCGCAGACCTTGGCGTTGTCGGTAAAGATGTGTTGCTGGAGCACGGCGGTGAAGGACTCATTGAGCCTTTGGATCTGGGCATCGCAGCGTGCAAGCTGATGGTGTGCGGCCCGGCGAACCTAGATTTATCGAACACCAAACGCTTGCGTATTGCAACCAAATACACCGCGTGCGCGCGATCGCACTTTGCCGCGAGCGCCCGTCAAGTGGAAATCATCAAACTGTATGGCTCTATGGAATTAGCACCACTGACAGGTCTTGCTGATGCGATAGTTGACGTCGTGGATACCGGTAACACCTTGCGCGCCAATGGATTGGAAGCGCTGGAACACGTGGCAGACAGCACCGCCCGTCTGGTGGTGAATCGTGTATCGATGAAAATCTCGCACGAACTGATTGCGCCCATCGTTGAGCGCTTGCGCGCAGCGGTTGAAGAGCGTTAATTTTTTTATATCTGGAAACAAGCAAATACTCCCATGTCTACTGATGACCTTCGTATAACTAGCACTGAAGAGCTGGTATCGCCTGCCGCGTTGATCCAACAAATACCGGTGACTGACGCCGCCGCCAACACTGTGGTCCGCGCCCGCGACTCGGTGCAGCGCATTTTGGATCGGGAAGAGGATCGCCTTGCTGTGGTGGTGGGTCCTTGTTCCATTCACGACCCGGAGGCAGCGCTCGAATA
>CALFBL010000143.1 GCA_937951695.1 uncultured Granulosicoccaceae bacterium
GGTGGCGCGGGGTGCGATCGAACCAGCCTAGAATAATACCGCCGAATGTGGCGATCAATAAAGGGAGGCCAAACCAGTAAATTTCCGGGTTTCGAAATTCAGGCGACATCCCGTTCCACATTTCGCCGCCCGCGATGCGTAGGCTGAAATTGATTGCGCCAGCGCAGGCAATAAGCGCCAAAGCCAACAGTAGCAAGGCGAGCCGAGTGGCGTTTTGGTGCGGGGTAGACGTGGGATCTGCAAATTTAGTTCGCGAGCCGAACAACAGGAATCCGATAAACAGAGCGCCTGCGATGTGAACGATCCGAAAATTCCAGGTCTCCAGTGGGAAACTGGGTAAAAACGAGATCTCTAGCCCGGTTAAGCCCGACAGCGACAAACCGTTCAGCGCGATCATGTGAAAGGCTGCGTACAGTCCCGTCATGGACGCGATCAAGATCAAGCGCCAATGAGTAAAGAGGCGCCGGTTAGCTTCGATGATTGCTTCATCGGCTCCCTCGATCAGTACCGCCTCGACTACCCCATCCTTAGCCTGTTCAGTCATGCTCGAAAGCTCCAGTTATGCCATGCCGCATCGTTGAACGAATGCCGATTGGCTTAGTATCGTGACGGAGTAGAGTATATTGGGGTAGAGCGCATTGAGACCGCGTAAGCCTCAATGCGCCGTTCAAGTGACAAGACACATGTCTGTCAAACACATGCACGAACACGTGCGCTTTCGCCACAAGCTATCGACAACGCCACCATTTTTACCTAGCGCTGAATACCTTGTCATCAGGAATATCAGCGCCTGCGTTGTCGCGGAACCACTTTGCAGCCCCTGGGTGCCATTGCAATACTGCGTTCTTGTTCCAGTTTTCCGGTACTGTGGATCGTGCGGCCTTATGAATGTTCATCATGCGTTCGTTATCAGACATGACAACATTAACCGCAGTTTCTACAAAGCTGGCTGGGAGTTCGCAATTGGCGATCGCAAAATTCCACATGGACACCGAACGAGCATCGTTTTCCAGCGTAGTGTAGGTGTCGGCATTGATCTGAAACTCGGCTACCGGAAACATTGACAGAACGGTGGCCTGTTCATCTTCAGTGAATTCGATTATGTTAACGTCAGTTTGTACTTCCAACTGGCTCACCGCAGGAACGGGAACACCCGCGGCGAACGCGATAACATCGAGCAAGCCATCCTGAAGCTGGCTACCCAAGTCGGTCCAGCCGCCATTGCGACGTTCAAAGTCTACACCCAACGCTTCCATCATCAACGGAAAATAGGTATCCGATGTGGAGCCTGCAGGTCCAAAGCCGATCTTCGCGCCAGCTGGAATCTCGGCGATCGATGTGATGCCGGAGGATGAAAGCGTGGTTACCGAGAACGGCGTTTGGTACATCGGAAACATCGCACAGGCATTGTCCATTTTCAATCCTGGCGCTATCGGGTTTTCACCGGTCACAGACGCGGCAGCCGGGCCCATGGTGGTCATAGCAAACGCGGAATCTCCGGTGTGTACCAGGGCCATATTCTGCATCGGCCCGCTGGTGACTTCTGCGCCACCAGACAGCCCGAGCTCCTGAGACACGAGATTGGCCCAGCCCGACCCGTACGCGAAATAGGTGCCACCCTGTGACGCGGTTCCTACCGTGAAGCTCTCCGGCCAGCCTGTACGGTCGACCTCTTGGGTATGGGCAGCAGTGCTGCCGAGAGTGAGCGCGGCGGCGATAACGTAACGTGCATTCATCTTGAATCCTCTCTTGTTTTTGGTATTCGATTGTATTTTCGCTATTCGGTGCTGATCGGACCACTGACCCGTCCCAGCAGAAGCTGCAATGCTGTTGTTTTGGATTGCAACACTTCCAGGGCACGATCTTAACCTACTCAGCGCCAGCGTTATACTAGTGAACAGAGGACTTCAGCCTCAATTACGGGTGTAAAAAGGGACAGGGTTGAGACAATCGCGAATAATGACCGCATAAACTTTGAGATAGGCTGTATAAAGTCGGTGTTCGGCGGCGAATTCATGAGTACGCAGTATGTCGGGTATTGAGCAATATAGAAAATGACGGTGCAGATTGATCTTAAGGTCAGCGGGTTAACAAAAAGTTTCGGTGGCCTGCACGCGGTTCGTGGTGTGGATTTCGAGGTAGAGAAAGGCACCATTGTCGGGCTGATCGGCCCCAATGGCGCTGGCAAAACCACCACGTTCAATATCATCGCTGGGGAGCTGCCACCCACCGCCGGTTCGATAACTTTGCTGGGTGAGGATGTCACCGGCCAGCGAACGGATCTGCTTTATCACAGAGGCCTGATGCGCACCTTTCAGCTCAGCCACGAATACGCTCGGATGACGTCGCTGGAAAATCTGGCGGTAGCGGCGCCGAGTCAGGCCGGTGAAAGTATCTGGGCCAGTTGGTTCTCCAACCGTCGGGTTCGTCAGCGAGAGGCCGAGGTGCACGAGCTAGCGTGCGAGACGCTGGAGTTTTTGGGTCTGACCCACGTTGGTGATGAACTGGCCGGTAATTTGTCTGGCGGCCAGAAGAAGCTGCTCGAGATCGGACGCACGATGATGAACGACAGCAAAGTAGTCTTACTGGATGAGCCGGGTGCGGGTGTGAATCCGACCTTGATGAGAAAGGTCGCCGATATGATTGAAAAACTGAATCAGGAGCGCGGCTATACCTTTTGTATCATTGAACACGACATGGATATGATCGCTCGCTTGTGCAGCAAGGTGGTTGTGTTAGCCGAAGGGCAGGTGTTGATGCAAGGCAATATGGAAGAAGTGCGGAACGATGATCGAGTCATCGACGCCTATTTCGGAGGGGCAGTTGCGTGAGCACCCATGCACTGTCAATCAATCGGCTATTCGCAGGCTATGGTCAAACTGAAATCCTGCACGATTTATCGATACACGTTGACGTCAATGAAATCGTGGCGATTATCGGCCCCAATGGCGCCGGTAAATCCACCGCGATCAAATCGGTGTTGGGGTTGCTAAACATAACCCAAGGCTCGGTGGAATTACTCGGTGACAACATCACCAATACGCCGGCAGCGGAAGTGGTCCGTCTGGGAATTTCCTATGTTCCGCAAACCAATAACGTGTTTGTAAATTTGTCGGTTCAGGAAAACCTGGAGATGGGGGCCTGGACACGGCTACACGGAATCCCTGAGAGATTAGAGAAAATGTTCACGCTATTCCCAGATTTGGCCGAAAAGCGTCGTCAGGCGGCGGGTTCATTGTCAGGCGGGCAACGGCAGATGGTTGCCATGGCAAAGGCGCTGATGGTCGATGCAAAAGTTCTGCTGCTGGATGAACCCACAGCGGGTCTGTCACCGAAATACCGCGGCGAGATCTTCGCCACCATTGAAAGCATTAAATCAACCGGAATCCCGATCTTGATTGTCGAACAAAACGCCAAACAAGCGCTCGGTGTTGCCGATCGCGGATACGTTCTGGTCGACGGCGCAAACCGTTTCGCCGGGTCGGGCGCAGAGCTGCTGGCGGATCGAGAGATTGCCCGTATGTTCCTCGGCGGAGGGCACTGATGTGTGGGATTCGTTTGGCTTTGAATTTGTAAACTTCTATCTGATTCCTGGCTTGGTGCTGGGGTGTATCTATGCACTGGGGGCGATAGGCATAACACTCACCTTTGGCATATTGCGTTTTGCTAACTTTGCTCATGGCGAAATGATGATGCTTGGCGCGTATCTAACCTGGACGCTCATGGCGGTGATGTCATCGATGTTTGGTATCGATGTGCATCCTCTGATCGCCATGATTCCAGCAACCGCCGTTGTCATCTATGTGTTCTCATTAACCGATCGGTTTTTTTACAAGCCGTTTCGCAAAGCCGACACCATCAAGGTTGTCATGGCAAGCTTCGGGATGATGCTGGTGATTCGCAGTGCGGTGCAAACCATCTGGGGGCCGAACCAGCAAACGTTCGTGTCTGGCATTGCTAAGCCAAACCCCACATTGATGAGCACCAGCTCGGAATGGGGCGCCATGCTTCTGGTGCCAAACAAGCACCTGTTTATCTTTGCCGGAACGCTGCTACTCGTTACCGTGCTGGGATACATTCTAAGCCGCACCCGGATTGGTAAAGCAATGCGCGCGGTGTCTGACAGCCCAGACCTAGCGCACGTGACCGGGATAGATGTTGATCAGGTTATTCGCGCCACTTGGATCATTGGCGGTGTTTGCGCCACGGCCGCTGGTGTGTTTCTGGCGATGGACATTCAGCTACTGGAGACGACCATGGGGTTTCGTATGTTATTGCCCATGTTCGCCGCTGCCATTCTCGGCGGCATCGGTAAGCCCTACGGCGCGGTTGCCGGCGGCTTGATCATCGGTCTGGCTGAAGAGCTGTCAGCTTATCCCTGGATAGGGGACACGCCGCTGTTAAGTCCTGGCTATAAAACCGGGGTCGCGTTTGCGATCATGGTGATCATGTTGATCATCCGTCCGCAAGGCTTGTTTAAAGGGAGATCGTTCTGATGGGTGACTATCTGGGTTACTTTCTCTATTTCTTGTCGTTGCTAACCGTCGGTGGCATCTACGCAATCCTTGCCTTGGGCCTGAATGTTCAGTGGGGTTTTGCGGGGCTCTTTAACGTCGGCATTGTCGGCTTTGCCGCAGTGGGTGCCTACAGCTACGCACTGCTCACCACAGCGTCAAGCCCACTTCACTAT
>CALFBL010000144.1 GCA_937951695.1 uncultured Granulosicoccaceae bacterium
CAGCGGCCACTGAGGCATGACCGAACAATTCAGCGCCAAACTGTTGCGGGGTGCGACTACCGCCAAACCCGTCGGTGCGGGCGCGCAATACGGTACCGGTGTAGCACAGACGATTGGGGGCATCAGTTCGCAGTGCATGGGCGTCAAGACGGGCCACTTGCGGGGTCATATCCGCTCGAATGCCTAAGGTTCGGCCGCTCTGCTGGTCGACCATTTTGAAGGTTTGCAATGTGGTCGTCTTGCCCGTGCTGGCGAGTAGTGAATCAATATATTCGATAAGGGGAGGCATGACCAGCTCATAGCCTGAGTGGCGACAACAATCGGTGAACTGGCGGCGAAGCTGTTCGACACGCCAAGCGTGCGCAGGCAGCAGTTCGTCGACACCATCCGGCAGTTGCCAGGCGGCGGTGGGTTCGGTCATGGCAAAATGGCTTTCCGCCCTAGCGGGCGAGAATGATTAACAAGGCGCCAACAATCATAACCGACAAGCCCATCAGGCGCAGGCGATCGGCTGGGATTTGGGCAATCATTTTCATCATAGTCTTGTGATAATCGGGACTGATAGCCGGTATCAGCCCCTCGATCACCAACACCAGCCCGAAGGCGGTGAGCCAGAATTCCAACAAGTGGACGCTCTACTGACCTAAACCGGATGACGTATCGGCAGAACTCGAACCACCCGGCGCACTACCGCCTTCACCAATTGACGGGGACGCGTTGAAGTACTTGAAGAAGTCTGAATCTGGCGTGAGCATCATCACATCGTTGCCGCTGCGAAAGGCCGAGCGATAGGCCTGCAGACTACGATACATATTGTAGAACTCAGCGTCTGAGGAATACGCATCGGCATAGACTTGCGCCGACTTCGCATCCCCCTCACCTCGAGTCTGCTCGGCGGTTGAGTAAGCCGATGCCAGAATCTCCGCCCGCTGACGATCGGCGTTAGCCACGATAATCTTGGCAGTCTCTTCCCCTTCAGAACGGATCTCCCGAGCGATCGCCGCTCGTTCTTTTTCCATACGCTGGTAAACCGAGTCCTGAACGTTCTCAGGCAGTTCTACCTGCTTGATGCGCACGTCGACGATTTCCACACCCAGAGATTCTGATTGCGCGTTGACCGCTTGCTGAATGTCGGACATCAACGCTGTTCTGTTTTCAGACACCACCTGACGCAGCGTCTGGTTACCGAACGCGTTACGCAATGCATCGCGCAGAAAGTCAGAGATACGGTTGATGGCGTTGGATTCAATGCCACTCAAGCTGGTGTAGTAGGTTTCAGAATCGGCAATTCGCCATTTCACGAATGAATCCACAATCACCGTCTTCTGCTCGCTGGTGAGGACGCCCTGCGGACGCATATCGAGAGTCAGAATTCGCTTGTCGAACCGTTTAACGCTTTCAACGAAGGGGATTTTAAAATGCAATCCCGGCTCGTAGCTGGAGCGGTTGATCTGCCCGAGACGCAATTTGATCGCTTTTTCGGTCTCTTTCACCGTGAACACGCTGCCGGACAAAATCAACAACGCCACTGCAGCCACGATCATCGTGACAGGATTCAAATACCGATTCATCAGTTAGTGCCTCGTTCACGCGAGCGTGAATCGTTGAGCCTGCTACCTTGTGTGGTGGTTGGAATACGCTGCAAGTCCAGGGAGCCGTTACTGCGTGTTCCGTTACCGGTGGGCAGCTGGTTGTTGCTGGTGCGTGGCGATTGCGAATTCTGCATCAGCTTGTCAAGCGGCAAATACATCAAGTTATTGCTATCCTCGCCAGAGCCCACCATGACTTTACTGGTGTTTGAGAGCACATCTTCCATCGATTCGAGGTACAGACGATCGCGCGTGACTTGAGGCGCTTTTGCATACTCTTCGAGTAACGACAGGAATCGCATGGATTCACCGACCGAAGCCTCAGTGATGCGAGCCTTATAGGCTTCAGCCTCTTCCAACACTCGTTGTGCGTCGCCTCGGGCACGCGGCAGGATTTCGTTTCGATAGGCTTCTGATTCACTGATAAATCGCTCTTTATCTTCTCGCGCCTTAATAACATCTTCAAACGCCCCGCGCACTTGCTCTGGCGGTTCTGAATAGGTCAGGTTGACGTCACGAATCTCAATGCCTGAGTTGTAATCGGCCAGATTGGTTTGCAGGATAGTTCGCACCTCCTCTCGCACCAAATCACGACCGGTGGTGATCAACGGATTCATCTCGGTACGACCGACGACCTCGCGCAGCGCACTCTCTGCTGCCTGGGTGACGGTGTCTTCGGGCTGACGAACGTTGAACAGGTAGTCTTCGGCGTTCGCGATGCGGTACTGCACGTTCAACGCGATTTCAACCAGGTTCTCGTCCATGGTTAAGGCAGGTTGCCTTGCCACTTCGGTTGAGTTCACCTCTTCGGTGTTTACTTTGACCACCGTTTGAATGGGCCATGGGATATGCCAATTCAAACCGGCTTGCGTGGTTTGAACGTGACGGCCAAACTGCGTGACCACACCCGACTCTGCCGGCTGGTTCACGTACAGACCGGTAAACAACCAACCCACAATAACCAATGAGGCGATGACAGAGAACGCCATGCCGCCGATCTTCGGCGCATTGGGGAAATTCCGACCGCCTCCACCGCCGCGCTTTTTACCCTTGCCACCGAACAGCGCGTTCAGTTTTTCACTGATGTTCTTGAAAAATTCATCAAGATCCGGTGGGCCATCCGAGTTTTTCCGATTGCCCCACGGGTCCTTATCGTTTCCGTTACCGCCTGGCTCATTCCAAGCCATATGATCTGCACTCCGAGTTGGCAAAACCAACCATGATATTAGCGTTCAAATTCTGCGTCAATGTTGTGTTCACTGGCAATACGTGCCCAGTCCACCACATCGGCGTCAATCGTTAATGCCACCGTGCCGTCGTTAGCCACGGTTTCGTCGCTAACCGCTGACGCGGCGTATAGCTGTGCACGAAGTCTGCCCCGATCCGGTGAAAGACGCAGCGTTCCGGTCACCCGAGTACTGCCTAACCGGCCAGCGATGGCTTCAAGCAGCGATTCAATACCCGCACCGGTCACGGCCGACACCCAAGCGGCCTCTACCTCGCCTCGTTCGCTTGGCCTAAGGTGGGGGCTCAGTTCGGTCAAATCAATCTTGTTATACACCAGCAGCTGCGGTACATCACCTGCGCCGATGCTTTTGAGAACCTGGTTGACCTCGATCTGTCGACGCTCGCGTTCCTCATCGACAACGTCCACCACATGTACGAGTAAATCCGCCTCGCGGGTCTCGGTCAAGGTGGATCGAAACGCATCCACCAGTTCGTGCGGCAGATCCTCAATAAAACCGACCGTATCGGCAACCACCGCCGACTGGCCCGCCCCCAGATCCAGTTTACGCAGAGTAGGATCGAGCGTTGCGAACAGCTGGTCAGCAGAATAAACATTCTCGTTGGTCAAGCGGTTAAAAAGCGTCGACTTTCCTGCGTTCGTGTAACCCACGAGCGCCACCGTATGAATACCGGTCTTGCCGCGCTGGGCCCGACCCTGCTCGCGCTGACGGCGAACTTTCCCCAAACGTTGCTTGAGAACCTTTACCCGCTCATTGAGCAAGCGTCGATCGGTTTCCAGCTGAGTCTCCCCCGGACCGCGCAGGCCAATCCCACCTTTCTGACGTTCCAGGTGGGTCCAACCGCGCACCAAGCGGGTGGACAAATGCTGCAACTGGGCCAGTTCAACCTGTAACTTGCCGTCAAAACTTCGCGCCCGCTGGGCAAAAATATCCAGAATGAGCGAATTCCGATCAAGCACACGAACCTTGAGTTCAGCCTCCAGATTACGCTCCTGGCTCGGCGACAGCCGCTGCCCGAACAAAACCACCTCGGCGTGTGTCACCTCGAGCGCCATTCGAATCTCATCGAGCTTGCCCTTACCGACAAACAATCGAGAATCGGGCCGGCTGCGTTTTCCCACAATGAGATCCGCCACCCTCAGCCCAGCTGACACCGCTAATTCCTTGAACTCGGCTCGCCGCGCATCAAGCCGCAACACCCGTTCAGTTTTGCTCGCTCGCTGGCTGACCTGCGGACCGGCAGACGAGCTATCGACTGCAGTGGCGAGCAACGCGTTGGTGGGGCTGTTCAGTTCACTGGTGTGTGGGTGGGCCAGACCACTTGGGTCAGTGACAGGCGCTGCATTATGACGTCGTCTAGCGTCGTCAGTATCAATGTGCACCAGCAATGCAAGGTCACTGGCTACGGGGCGATCAAACAATGGGCTCTCAATTTTTTTCGTTTACTGCCGAGAGCCGTGAAGCGCTTACTCGGAACTGCTTTCCTCTTCCCCGGGAATCGTCACTTTCACTGGACGACTTGGAACAACTGTCGAGATTGCATGTTTGTACACCATCTGGT
>CALFBL010000145.1 GCA_937951695.1 uncultured Granulosicoccaceae bacterium
CTGTTCTGTTCTGTTCTGTTCTGTTCTGTTCTGTTCTGTTCTGTTCTGTTCTGTTCTGTTCTGTTCTGTTCTGTTCTGTTCTGTTCTGTTCTGTTCTGTTCTGTTCTGTTCTGTTCTGTTCTGTTCTGTGCTGTTCTGTGCTGTGCTGTGCTGTGCTGTGCTGTGCTGTGCTGTGCTGTGCTGTGCTGTTTTTGGGTATAGCCGATTTCCCATCGCACAGTTCTTAACCCTCCTACGGCTGCAGAGAGAGTCTTTCGGCGGCGACGAGTTTGATAACTGGCACCCCTTAAGCGCTGCAACGAGCCCAGTGCCTAGAGTCCACCGCACGAACCAATAACCCTTAATTTTTAATGCGTTCTTCGAGTAGCGGGGCATAGCCATAAGGTAACCACAGTGCTACGAATAGATCAATGCTCTAGCATTGCGCTATGCGCTATCTGATACAACAGGCTGGGCAATGGGCGTAACGTCTCAATGAATCGGGGCGAGCATTGGTTGAAATTCTAGCGATTTGGGGAAAAGCGTGTTCCAGGGTGAGCACGATCGCACCGATGGGGAACGTCACTTTGGTCGCTGGTGCTTTGCTTGTGAAACCGGGCCTGAGACCGGCCCAACCAACCGCGCTGACTGGAAATCCGACAGCCTCGTTCTGCTTACGGCTACATCGTTTGGCTCGTTTTTCCAGGCTCGCTCTCACCGGTACAGGAAAATCTGTGCGTCCGTCGAGACTGAGTTGATATCAACCTGTGTTGGATAGAGCCTATGCCTTCCTTCCTAGCGTTAAGGTAGAACTCGGTCTTCCATCCCATCGAGCCGGTGTTGATTAAGCCATTCACAAACATCCGGAAACGGGTTATCCTGTACTTTAGTGAGTCATTGGTTGGTTTCTCTTCTTGGGTTTTTCGGTTAATGAACACAGTAACCGATGGCTTGCCACTCTTAAAGCTCTGAGTGGCGAAGCCAATTTACAGAATTCAGTGATGCGCTACCTAATAAACCGTTACCTAATAAACCGTTACCTAATAAACCGTTAAAAGAAACGACACAAAGGAAAGGCCAATGGCAAGCGGTACCATGCAAACGAAACCTGAGCAATCGAGCTACGACATTGTGATTGTCGGAGGAGCGATTATGGGTTCCTCTACTGCGTGGTTTTTAACCGATAACAATGATTTCAACGGCAAGGTTCTGGTCGTAGAAAAAGACCCAAGCTACGAATTCTGTTCCACCGCTCATACGAATTCCTGTATGCGTCAACAGTTCAGTACTGAATTGAACGTTCGTGTATCACAGTTTGCCGCTGATTTTGTCAAGAACATACGCAGTTATATGGGCAATGATGATCGTGTACCTGAGCTGTCCATTCGTTCATTTGGTTACATGTATCTGGCCGATAACGAAGACTTTGCTAAGGTGCTGAGAGAAAGCCAGAAGGTCCAGTTGGCCGCAGGTGCTGCAACACAGCTGATGACACCCGATGAGATCAGGAAGCAGTATCCGTTTTATAACGTCGATGACATTGTTTTGGGTTCTATCAACACGGTGGATGAAGGTTATTGGGATGGTGCGGCGGTATTTGAATGGTGGCGTCGACAAGCGCGCGAACGTGGTGTTGAATATGTCGCTAACGAAGTGATGGCTATTACTAAAAACGCCAACGGCACGAAAGTGGAGAGTGTCACTTTAGCCTCCGGTGAAGTCATCAGTTGTGGCCAGCTCTTGAATGCTTCAGGCCCGCGTGCCGCACGCACCGCCAAAATGGCCGGTATCGAATTACCGGTGGAACCACGCAAGCGATTTTCATGGATATTCAAAGCCGAGCATCCTCTGGATCAAGATCTGCCCTTAACGATTGACCCTTCCGGTGTCCACTGCCGGGAGAATGGGGGCGGAACCTATCAGTGTGGTGGTCATGCAGATGTTGACCCTGCCGTAGACTTCGATGACTTCGCCATGAATCAGTCGTTGTGGGAGAGCCACGTTTGGCCTGTGCTGGCTACCCGCATTCCCCAGTTTGAATCGATAAAACTCACCAATGAATGGGCAGGGCATTACGCCATGAATACCTTTGACCACAATGCCATAATGGGGCCACATACCGATGTGCAAAATTTTGTTTTCCTGAATGGTTTCTCAGGCCATGGTTTGCAGCAATCACCGGCCATGGGGCGCGGTACAGCTGAATATCTCACCTACGGAGAATACCGAAGCCTGGATTTATCGCCGTTGAATTTTGAGCGCATAGTGAACAATGCTCCGATCGTTGAGAAAGCCATTATTTAGCGATCTGGCATTCAAGTATTGGCGGCCCATTGAGTGTTAGCAATTTGTGCTGACGCTAGTTTCAGATAAGAACCTATAAACACTATGAAAAAACTCGTACTAACCGGCGCACTGGGTCGACTGGGTTCCTACTTGCGTGAACCGCTATCCAAGATGTGTGATGAATTGGTATCCACAGACATCCTCGATGCACCTGCAAAATTGCATACCAATGAAACCTATGTCAAGGCAGATATCACCAGCCTCGACAGCATGGTGGAATTGCTGGAAGGCGCAGACATGGTGGTGCACTTCGCAGCCATTGGAGACGAAGCCCCGTTTGAGACGTTACTCGGCCCTAATTTTATCGGTGCGTACAATATTTGGGAAGCTGGGTATCGCAACAAAGTGCGACGAGTGGTCTATGCCTCATCCATACATGCGGTGGGTATGCACAAGAAAAACGACTTCATTGGCATTGATGCCCCGCATAAACCCGATACGTTTTACGGGCTTGCCAAATGCTTTGCTGAAGATTTAGCAAGCATGTACTGGGATAAGCGCGGTGTGGAATCCGTGTGTATGCGTATCCTATCGTGTGCTCAAGTCACAAATCCGCGGGCGGTCGGCACTTGGTTGTCCTATGACGATTTGATTTCTCTGGTACAACGTTCAATCGACACACCCATCACCGGCTTTTCAGTGGTCTATGGCGTATCCAACAACGACCGCGCACCGGTAGACAACTCAAAAGCGCAACACTTGGGCTATCGGCCCAAAGACAATGCAGAGCAATTTGCGCCAAAAATTTACGCGGAAGTTGAACCACTCGATCCCCAGGATGCGGCTAACACACATCACGGCGGGCCATTTGCTTCAGTTGAGCTCGGCCACAGTGCAGTGGCGGCGCTGAATCTTAACCGTGATGATGTGGCTAAATCATAGTTCGTCATCATAGTTCGGCAAACCTGTGTCGCTACCCAATCAACTCACGGTTGCGTTGCAAGACATCCAGCCCTTGTTGTTTTAGCCACCACGGTAAGTCAATCAATACCCAGTTTTCAGCGAGCTTGTCGCCGTGTCTTCGATAAACATCGACAACCTGCATTTGCGTGTCTTTGGTGCCGCCGGGTAAACCCAACCAGCCGCCCAGCGGGTTGTTACATAAATTTGGCCAGCCGAAAAAGCACGCAAAATTACCTTCGGCAAATCGACACACATGACCTTCAAATCGTTTGTTGCCCAGTTGGCTTCGAAAGGGCAGTTGATGTTGTGTCTGGTAGCGGGCAATGGTGTAACTGGCGCCAATGCCAGCAGGTCCGTACCACACCATGTCGTCGTGCCAGGTTTTAGCCAATAGCTCTGGTGAGCAATCCATTGACCCGCTCGCGTTCAGATCATTTAGATCTTGCACCATGGCGTTCACCAGCGCCAGGGTGGTTTCCCCGTCTTTGGCCGGGGCATCATTGTGCAACAACCCATCGTGATAGCGCGGTCCTGGGTAGTTGTAATACACGCCGGTCGAGGCGGGCAGTGGGTTTACCCCGGCTTGAACCATCAAGCCAATAAGATCGATAAATAATCCGGTTTGAACAATCTTGCCGTCGCGTACGCAGCTAAACTCAGCGTACCGAAGGTTGGCGATACGCTGGGTTGCCGGAATACCCAGATAGTCTTTATCGAATAGGCCCATAAAATTGCCCATGCTCATCACCCAGGTGTCACCATCGTAGATGTTCTCACCACCAATAAAGATATCCTCACGCCTTTGCATGCGCGTGAAAGATTCGAGCAGCGGCTGCCAGAAAACGGCCGCAGCATCAGCGCTGGTGTCCTGTTGCCGAAAGGGAAATACCCCGCGCCATAGATAGTCATCGCTGGCGTATTCGGCCAATACCTTGGCCACGGTTGCTGGTGACGCGTTCTCCATGGCCTGCATATAGCTGGCTATTAGATTTTTCGCGGATTGGAAGCGGCTCATGGCAATCTCAGTGCAGCGGTGATGGCAGGACTATCGACTTGCGCCGCATTTTTGCATGTGTATGCAATAAACGCAAAATATCGATTGATTTTACTTGTTCAGCACAAGTATCATTCTGAATGCGAATGCAAGAAGCACTATGGGTAGACAGTATGCGGGCTGACAATGGCTGAAATCGAGCTGCGCAATCTGTGCAAGCGATGGGGGGACTTTGTTGGCGTTGATAACGTCAACCTGACGATTGCCGATCGTGAGTTTCTGGTTTTGTTAGGTCCATCTGGGTGCGGCAAAACCACCACCATGCGAATGATCGCAGGGCTAGAGGATGTTAGCTCCGGTGAAATATGCGTCGATGGGAAGTTAATCAACGATCTGGAGCCCAAAGATCGCGATGTCGCGATGGTGTTCCAATCCTACGCGCTGTACCCAAACATGAATGTCTACGAGAACATTCGTTTCCCATTGAAAGTGCGCAAGATCGACCCAGCCACGCACAATGAGCGGGTTATGCGCGCCTCTGGCATGGTTGAGCTAGACGAGTTTTTGCATCGCAAACCGGCTGAACTCTCGGGCGGTCAGCGGCAACGGGTCGCATTGGCGCGGGCCGTGGTGCGCGAGCCTAATGCGTTCTTGATGGACGAACCCTTATCGAATCTGGACGCAAAGCTGCGGGTCTCTACCCGGGCACAGATTAAAAACCTGTGTCACGAACTGGCTGTTACGACCATCTACGTGACACACGATCAAATCGAGGCCATGACGCTGGCGGATCGGGTGGTGGTGATGAAAGCGGGCGTGATGCAACAAGTGGGTACACCCACTGAAATCTACGACAGCCCCGGTAACGCCTTTGTGGCAAGTTTTATTGGCTCACCGGCGATGAATTTGGTCAATGGTCATATCGATAACGGGGTATTTAGCGCAGCCCACACCTCGGTAGCCTCGTCGTTGGTCGCGTTGGGAATAAACAGCAAACCGAAAACTAGTATGACGGCCAAAAGTGGCAAACACAGTTGCCAAGGCGTTTCGATTTTGAATTCATC
>CALFBL010000146.1 GCA_937951695.1 uncultured Granulosicoccaceae bacterium
CCAGCGCCAGAATGAGCGAGAGATTCAGGGGTGTGCGCGTAATCGTATAGCCAAACCAACCGAACACTTCGTGCATGGGCGGTAACCAGCTGGCTTCGGCAAAAGTACGAGACTCGGGCGACATCTGCCCCGGCTCACGCAGCACGTTCACTAACAGATACACCATCAAAGACGAAGCGATGAACTTGAACATGATGGTGGTGATAACGATATGACTGCCGCGATGGGCTTGGAGCAACGCGGGAATGTAGGCCCAGGCAGCACCGAATAAGCCAGCGGCCAGTATGCCCAGTGGTATCAGAAGTAGCGCAGGCAACACGCTGTCGAGTGTAAGAAAGACAATACCCACGCCCAGCCCGCCGATGTAGGCCTGCCCTTCGCCGCCGATGTTGAATAAATTGGCGTGAAACGCAATTGCGACAGCCAAACCGGTAAAGATAAAATTCGTGGCGTAATACAAGGTGTAACCGATGGCGTAATCGTCCCCCAGAGCGCCTCGTATCATGATGCCCATGGCCTCAATTGGATCAACGCCGATCAACAACATAATCAGTGCAGAGGCGGCCAACGCCATGATGATGTTTAAGATCGGGATCACCAAGACCTCGAGCCAAGCCGGTAATGGCACGGCAGCGGTGTTCATGCCGCGTCACTCGTGTGCGCGTTCGCCATCATCAGACCCAAGGTGGTTTTATCTGCATCCCGAGCTCTTAACTCACCGACAATCTGCCCCTCACACATAACAATGATGCGATCCGACAAAGCCATGATTTCATCGAGCTCTACCGAGACCAGCAGCACCGCACAACCCTCATCGCGCATGTCTACCAATTTTTGGTGAATCAGTTCAACGGCACCGATATCCACGCCACGGGTCGGTTGACCCACCAGTAACACCTGTGGGTTTTTGTCAAGCTCTCGCGCTAGAATCAGTTTTTGCTGGTTGCCACCGGAAAACGATGCGCTTTTTAAATTGGGATTGCCGGGCCGGACATCCAGTGCTGACATCAGGGCAGCACACAATTTACGAATGGTTTTTAGTTGTAGCAAGCCGCGTACATTAATTGCGTTCGCGCGGTGATAACCCAGCACGGAGGATTCCGCAGCGCTAAACGACTTCACCAAGCCCAATTTCAATCGATCTTCAGGGACGTGATTGACCCGCAATTGTCGCATCACCGACGGATTGGTGGGTGACTGTACCGTGGTTAAGTGGCCATTAACAGTGAATTCGCCACTGCTCGGTGGTGTGATACCCGACAGCACATCCAACAATTCAGTTTGTCCGTTGCCCGCCACCCCAGCGACCCCAAGGATTTCTCCCTGGCGTACGTTAAACGACAGGTTTTTCAGAGCGCTCAAGCCGTTCTTGTTAAACAGGCTCAGGTTTTTAACCTCAATGCCTAAGGGTGTTGAATCGGCCATATCCTCGGTTCGAAGATGGTTACGATTACTTACCTTACGTCCCACCATCAATTCCGCAAGCTCCTCTATTGAGCTATTGGCGGTGTCACGATGAGCCACCATCTCGCCAAGGCGAAGCACGGAGACGGAATCGGTGACGTCCATAATTTCGCGTAACTTGTGGGTGATCAATATAATGGTGACACCACGCTCTTTTAGCGCATTGAGCACCCGAAACAATTGTTCGACTTCCTGCGGGATCAACACACCAGTGGGTTCGTCCAAAATCAGAATCTCGGCGTTTCGATACAGCGCTTTTAAAATTTCAGTGCGTTGCTGTTCACCGACTGGCAACTCACCAGCAGGCGTTTCCAAATTTACACTGAGCTGGTACTCACGACTTAACCGCTCCAGTTCGGCGCGTGCGTCTTCGGCGCTGGGTGTTAACAACCGGTGCGTTTCGGCACCCAACATGACATTTTCAAGCACCGAGAAGGTATCGACCAGCATAAAGTGTTGATGCACCATGCCGATGCCCGCGGCGATCGCCTCGTTAGAGCTTTGAATAGAGACGGGTTTACCATTGATGCGAATCTCACCCGAATCGGCTTGATAGAAACCGTACAGAATACTCATCAGGGTGGACTTGCCAGCACCGTTTTCACCTACGATGCCATGGATACTGCCGCGCTTCACGGCCAAGTTTATATCGTGGTTGGCGCGGACCGGGCCAAAATGCTTGGTGATGCCGAGCAATTCAATGGTGATGTCCGACATCGTGTGTTTGCTGGTTGCTCCAGCCGCGAGCGCGGCTGGAGCAGGCGTCTTGCTAGTCAAAATAACCGGTTACACACAACGTTTAGTAGGTGCAGGAGTCATCTGAGGTGTAGTCGTGAACCACAATGTCGCCCGATTTTATCTTCGCTGACACGGCTTCAATCGCCGTCTTCATGTCGTCGGTAATGAGCTCTTCGTTGTATTCATCCAGCGCCCAACCCACACCGTCTTCAGCCAGACCCAAGACGCGGATGCCCGGTTCCCAAGTGCCGTTCTGCGCGCTTTCAAAGGCGTTGTAGGCCGCCACGTCAACCCGCTTGAGCATGGATGTGAGCATGGTGCCCGGCTGCAGGTAATTCTGATTGGAATCCACCCCGATGGCGAATTTGCCCGAATCTTTCGCGGCCTGATACACACCCACACCGGTGCCTCCTGCTGCTGCGTAAACCACATCCACACCCCGATCGAACTGACCCTTGGCCAATTCACTGCCACGGCCGGGATCGTTCCAGGCCGACGGCGTGGTTCCTGTCATGTTCTGAATCACGCTAGCGTCTTCGCTGACGTATTTAGCGCCCTGCTCGTAGCCACAACCAAAACGGCGGATGAGCGGAATGTCCATACCGCCGACAAACCCAACGGTATTGGTTTCACTGGCCATGGCCGCCAGCACGCCCACCAGAAATGAGCCTTCGTGTTCCTTGAACACAACCGACTGCACATTGGGTAAATCGACCACGCCGTCGATCAACGTGAATTGGGTTTCGGGAAAATCTTTTGCGACCGCTTCCATCGGACCGGCCTGGGCAAAACCAACGCCGAGGATCGGGTTT
This sequence comes from uncultured Granulosicoccaceae bacterium, assembly GCA_937951695.1. Classification (GTDB taxonomy): domain Bacteria; phylum Pseudomonadota; class Gammaproteobacteria; order Granulosicoccales; family Granulosicoccaceae; genus Granulosicoccus. The sequence continues at coordinate 3,015 of CALFBL010000146.1, forward strand.
GCGCCACGCTGAGCCATGCGCCGAAGTGCTTGCTCGCGTTGGGTCTCGTTAGTTACTTCAAACTCGCGATATTCAATGCCGCTGTCGGCCTTGAAGCGCTCGACGCCGTCGTACACGCCTTGATTAAATGACTTGTCGAACTTGCCGCCCATGTCAAATACAACAGCGGGTGAAATCTCTTGCGCCTGCACCGCAGCCGATGTCAACACGAGGCCTAGAAAAACCCCAATGCGTTTAATGCTCATACCTGATCCTCACTGTGAAGGGTGTTGTTTTGGACCGTTTGAGTGTATCACGACCGATTTTCAATCCGAACGGAAAAAAAGTCGCTGAAAGCTCGACAATTCGGCGTTTTCGCGATTCTTCATGATCGTGCTTAAGATGCATCGAGCAGCAGTTTTGCCAATTCCTGAAAGCTTTCACGGTGATAGTACGGCGAGGTTTGCCCTGGGCTTTGCGGGTTGGCCTGATTGACCCCGAATTCCAGCCCTCGCCGCACCAGCACTTTGTACTTCTTCATCACCCCTTCCTTGGTCGAGCTCGGCCTTTCGGCCTCCTCCATCAACCCCAGCTGAAGCATGATCTTGTTGGCTTTAACGGCCGATAACTCGATCTCGTGTTCTTTCAGCAATACCGTCAACGCGGCTAGGCCTTTGGTTTTCATGATGATTTCTCCGAATTCATGGCCACTGCATCACGAAAAACTTCCGTGTAGGCTTGAGCGTCCAGCGGGCTGACCCCGACTCCCTCCAGAACATCTTCGCCTATCAGTAGCGCGGTTTCAAACGTTTCACTGTAAGCTCGATCAGCCCCCGATTCAATAAACTGATCAACCACTGCCGAATTCGCCCCTCTCGCCAGTACCGTCAGGTTGACAAACCGGTGCCGCACGATCGTGCACAGTTCCAGTGCACGCTCGGTGTCGTCAATGGCAATCACCATCACAACCGCTCGATCAGCACCAGCGGCTTCGAGTAAATCGGGGCGCAGTGCGTCACCGTAGAAGCCGATAAACCCCGCTTCGCGCAACGCATGAAACTGATCCGGGTTACTTTCGATTATGGCCACACGAAATCCGTGCTTGTGGAGTAACTGCGCCACCACCTGCCCCACCCGGCCGTAGCCTGCGATAATGACCTGAGAATCGGCTCGCAAGCCATGTTCAACCCCGGTATTGGTCTGCTGGGCGGGCGGTATGACATCCCGCTTGGCAGCCCAATGCAGCAACAGCGGTGTGGTGAACATCGATAACGCAACAATCAGCATCAGTTGCCCATCAAGCTCGATCGGTATCACATCCCAACGACCCGCAAAGTGAATGATTACAAACGCCAGTTCCCCGCCTTGAGAGAGTACGGTTGCTAGCCAGATGCGTTGCCGTCGCGGCACCGCAGACCAACGCAACAAGGTTCTTAACGCCCACGCCTTGACCACCACCAGCAACACCACTAAGGCCAAAGTGTCTGCAGGCTTTCGAAACAGAGTGGCAAAGTCGATGGTCATTCCCACCGCCATGAAAAACCAGCCCACCATCAGCCCAAGGAACGGGCGGGTTGCCACACTGATCGCGTTGCCGTAATCCGAGCGCACCAATAAGTAGCCGGCGAGCACCGCACCTATTTCTACCGGTATACCGAGCAGTTGCATCAACAACAAGAGCCCGATGACGATCAACAACGCAAGCGCTGTGAAGACTTCATCGAGGCCGATGCTTACTGCGAAACGCAACGCGTGGCGCAAGACGACCGGCCCTGCCACGCCGATTACCAGCACGGCAAAGGCGCTGCGCAAGACCATTGGCCACCGGCTGCCTTCGGTTGCAGCGGCATCAAAGCCCAGTAAGGGCACGACCAGCAACAACGGCAGGATCAACAGACTTTGGCTTAGCAACAAGCGCTCGCCGGTTTCCGTTAACGGTGAGCCTGCCGGGTAATGAGCGGTAAACGCGTGTCGCGCCACAGCCCCTGAGGATAAGCTCAGTGCCAAGCCGCAGACCAAAGCCTCGGGCCACGTCAAACCGGTGAGCAAAGCAATAATGAAGATGACCGTAAAACTATACAGCAGGTGTGTGAACCCCAGCGAAAATCGACCATCGATCAACGCTGACATGCGTCGCGGCGTCGCCTGCATCGCCAACATGAACAGCAACACCAAGGTGGTGAATTCTTCAAACAAGGCAATCGGTTCGGGCTCACGAATAACCGCCAACCCCCAAGGACCGATCAGAATACCGGCGAGGAAATACCCCAACACCGGCCCCAGCCCGAGACGCTTGGTAACCGGGACCACCAACAAAGCACCGAGCAAAAAAACATAGGCATAAAACAGCACACTCGGTGTATCACTCATAGTTGGACGCGGCCGACTCGTCGCGTGATGCTTTGATGGTGGTAGTCCAGTGGTTTAGAAAACCATCAAGCCAACGTGACACCGATTCATCGTTGGCGCGGGTCTCGGCCATCATGGTCGCGCGCTGCGCATCGGTGAATTGATCAGGAGAAAGCTGTCGGTTGCGCTCCTGCCAAATGGCGAGACTTTCGGGGTTAACTTCCGGGTGGAACTGCACCCCGTATACCCGATCATTTAATTGGAACGCTTGGTGTTCAAAGACATCGCTTCGAGCCAGATTGACAGCCCCTGCCGGTAGCTCAAACCCCTCGCGATGCCACTGCATCACTCTCATCGGTTCCGGTAAAAAATCACCTCCAGCTTCGGTGGGCTCTATCAGGCATTGACCAATTTCAGTAAGGCCCTCGGGGTGCGCTGAAATGGTTGCCCCCAGCGCGCGAGCCAGCATCTGTGCGCCAAGGCAAATGCCGAAGAAACCCACCTGCTGGTGCAAGCACTGCTTGATAAAATCTAGTTCCGGGACCACCCACGGAAATTCGGATTCGTCGTTCGCACTCGGTGCGCCGCCGAACACGATCACACCATAATACTGGCTGGGATCGGGAAATGGCTCACCGAGAGTCGGGTAAAACCAATCATAGGCTTTGTTGTAGTTGTCCATCCACCGACAACAGCGATCAAGGTTCCAACCTTCAGAGTGCTTGACTAACAGGTAACGTTCTTTCATTTATAGCACGAACAGGCTGAACAAATTGGATCGAGCGCTCAACCCTTCTTCGTCTACGGCCAAGACCCGAAGGCCGAGAAAACTACCCATTAGCGCTGGTCGACCAGTAATTATTCCCTGCGCAGACAAGCGCAAACCGTTGGGTAAGTCACCGAGCATGGAGTAGGTTAAGTTGTCCCGATCAGGATCGGAAAAGTTTACCTCAATCGGAGTAATGGTCTGATTTTGCAACAGTGCAGCAGTCTCGATATCAGGGCCATCAAACACTGGCACCTCGTTATCGGACAACGCAATCAGATCAAAGCTGGCCTGGGTGGGCTGCGACACGCCATCATTGGCCGTGATGTTGACTTCAAAGACCCCCGATTCACTAATGAAACCGGTTATCAAACCCGTTTCCTCGTTGATGGTTAGATCCACCGCTTCTTCATTGTCGACATCCAGCTCGTACTCAATGGGTTGAGACTCAGGATCAGTAAAAAAAGTGCTGACAGCCAAATTGAAACGTTCGCCCACCATCGCTTCCTGATCCGGAATGCTACGAGCATCCACTGGCGCGTTGGCGATGATGTTCAACGCCACCTCAAACGCGAAGCTGTTCAAACCATCACTGACTGTCACACCCAGAGAGTAGCGACCAATATCAGCGTCATCCGGCACCCCTTGCAGCATACCATCGGCGCTGAGTTCAATCTCGCCGCTGGGCGGAAGAGACTCTTCATCGACCGTGAAGGTTAAGGTCGCCCCCTCAGGGTCGACGACGTTCTGGTTGAAGTCATCGCCAATAGCAACGCCTGCGATACCGATCAGCGGTGGAAAATCATCGCTGAGCAACGGCGTATCATTAACCGCAACAATTCGAACAGTAGCGGTGGCCCTTGTAGTAAAGGTACCGTCGCTAGTCTCGTACTCGAATCGATCTTCCACATCATCAGTTAGCGATGAGCCACCAAATTCGTAACGAAAGGTACCGTC
>CALFBL010000147.1 GCA_937951695.1 uncultured Granulosicoccaceae bacterium
ATCAACCCAAGATTAATATCACGACCCGAAAAATGATGGGCTCGGAAGCCTTGGTGCGTTGGAACCATCCGACCAAGGGATACATTTCTCCTGAAATATTCATACCCGTTGCTGAAGAAGCCGGCATGATCATCGAACTGGGTGAATGGATTTTAAGAACGGCTTGTCGCGACACGCAAGCCTTGCAAGGTATTGGGTATAAGGGTTTAGGGGTGGCCGTCAATATCTCCGCGGTACAGTTCACCGATGGCAATTTATTACCGATGGTTCGTGGCGTTTTGGAAGAAACATCATTGAATCCGAAGCTGCTTGAACTGGAAATTACTGAAAGTGCTGTTATGCATGATCCGGAAGATGTCATCAAATCCTTGCACGAACTGAGCGCGCTGGACTTACGTCTGGCGATCGATGACTTCGGCACTGGCTATTCCTCCTTGGCCTACCTGAAGCGATTTCCCGTCGATACCTTGAAGATTGATCGGGCGTTTATCGTTGACTGCTCCAGCAACAACGACGATGTGGCTATTGTTGAAGCGGTATTGGGTCTGGGTAAGCACTTCGATATGAAGGTCGTCGCCGAAGGTGTGGAGCATGAAGATCAGTTGCTTTTTCTTAAAGCGCAGGGTTGTGATCTTGCCCAAGGCTACTTCATCAGTCGTCCGATGAGTCTCGACATCTATACCGAGTGGATGCTCTGTTACGCACCGGGCTTTCAGAGCATGCTCGATAGCGGCTATGGCTTGGATGAGACGTCAGGTGATGGGTCCGACAACTTTCCAGAGGTGGCGAACTTCTAACCACCGCACTCGTCTGAGCTTGCCAATCGGTTGGCTTCGTTTCACAATGCTCCAGATGAGCGATTCGCCCCCTAAAAAAGCCTCCCAATCATCGGACTCGACACCGATATCCGACGCCCGTTGCTCGTGGTGTCAGGTCACCGCTGTGTACCGCAACTATCACGATGAGGAGTGGGGCCGCCCTTGCACGGATTCAAAAACCCTGTTTGAATTGCTCAACCTTGAAGGTGCGCAAGCGGGTCTAAGCTGGATCACGATACTGAATAAACGCGATCGTTATCGGGAGATCTTTCATGACTTTGACCCCATACGGGTCGCGCGCATGAGCGATGCCGCTCTGGAGGCGCTGGTTGTCGATCCCGGGATCGTGCGTCATCGCGGAAAGATCAGCGCGGTCCGAGGCAACGCCAAGGCCTATTTGCAGATGGAAAAAAGCGGCGAGGACTTCGCCGAATTCATCTGGTCGTTTGTTGACCATAAACCGCTGCAAAATCGCCCTGCCAGCCTAGCAGAGGTTCCCGCCAAGACTGAGATATCCCACAGCCTGTGTAAGGCGCTCAAGATTCGGGGCTTCAAATTTGTTGGCAGCACGATTTGCTATGCGTTTATGCAGGCAGCGGGTCTGGTCAATGATCATGTCATTTCCTGCCCAGCGGCAAAATTATGTGAAACAGAGGCTCGTGGAGTGAGGTTTTAGCCTGCGGGGGGGAGCGCTCGGGAAAGGGTGTAATTGTTTGCTCATCATCGGCTTGGGCGATAAACCTTGGTAAACTTCACTTAACGTACAATTTTCGCAAATCCTTCCCCTACGGAGACGAAGAGTCTATGTCGATAACGAATCAATTTGGTGCCCCCACCCTGTTCGAGACGCTCGCGCAGAGCTCGTCAAACACGACTCGACTGCTGCAATCACTGGCCGTGGTGGTGGTCGGCAGCTTGCTTCTGATCGCCTCCGCGAAGTTTGAGATTCCGCTGCAACCGGTACCGTTTACTTTCCAGACGTTGGTGGTGCTGCTATTGGGGGCGGTGTTTGGCCCAACGCTTGGGCTGGCGACCGTGTTGGCTTATCTGGCGCAGGGCGCGATGGGGCTGCCTGTGTTTGCCGGCACACCCGAAAAAGGCATTGGCTTGGCGTATATGGTCGGGCCAACCGGGGGTTATTTGGTAGGCTTCGCCGTGGCGACTTACGTCACCGGCTGGTTGGCTCGAGCGAAATGGGATCGCAACATCATCACCATGGCTGTGGCGATGGTTGCAGGGACCGTCATTATTTATGCGTTTGGTGTTGTTCACTTAACGTCCTTGATTGGTTATGACAAGGCGGTTGAGTTCGGTATAAAGCCGTTTGTGTTGTTCGATCTGATCAAGATAGCAGCGGCTGCTGTACTGGTTCCCTCGCTTTGGAAAGTGTTTGGTGGTAAGCCCAGTGATATTGTGTCGGGAAGGTCTTAGATGACGCGGATTCGTCTGCTCAGTTCGGCATTGTGTGCCTCTCTTGCGGTCGCCGGATGTGCCGCTGACGGCAGTGCCGATTTAGCTCGAATCGCTGACGGTGCCAGCGCCGTGCTGGGCGGAGCCGGCGTTAGCAGTTCCTTAAGTAACGCCGACATCGTCCAGGGTCTTAAGGCGGCGTTGGAAACCGGCACTGACGTCGTGGTAAGCCGGTTGGGTGCGGCCGATGGCTTTAATGGGGATCCGCAGATTCGAATTCCATTGCCAGACTCATTGGTCACGGCTCGAAACATTGCCAGTCGAGTTGGGCTCGGTGGGTCATTTAACGATTTGCAGGTCCGATTAAACCGAGCGGCAGAATTAGCCACTCCGAAAGCCAAGGATCTGTTCATTGGGGCAATACAGGAAATGAGCGTGACTGACGCACGCGGCATACTCAACGGGCCTGATAATGCCGCTACCGAATACTTTCGCAACAAAACCGAGGCTCAACTAGACGCTGCGATGAGACCGATTGTTGATGACTCACTGACTGAGGTGGGCGCGGTCAATACCTACAATTCGTTGGTATCCTCGGTTCAGAGCATTCCGGGCGTACCGGCACTCAACGCAAATCTGACCGAATATGTGGTCGGCAAGGGTACGGATGGTATCTTTTACTATCTGGCGGCAGAAGAGAAGGCGATTCGCGAGAATCCGGCTAAAAGAACGTCTGAAATTTTGCGACGTGTGTTCGGCGGCGGCTGAGCAACAGCAGGGATCTGTGACGTTGATGAATCAAACCAGCTTTACCCGAGATAAGCTTCTTGCCTGTGCAAAAGGCGAGCTGTTTGGGCCCGGTAACGCGCTGTTGCCTTTGCCCGGCATGTTGATGTTCGATCGAATAGCCCACATCAATGGTGACGGTGGTTAGCATGGCAAAGGCGAGATCAAAGCTGCGTTCGATATTGATCGCTCACTGTGGTTCTTCGATTGACATTTTCGCGGCGACCTTGTCGTGTCAGGCAGTCTGGGTTTAGACGCTATGTGGCAGTTGCTCGGTTTTTTTCTCGGCTGGAAAGGTAATCCAGGGCGCGGACGAGCTCTAGGGATCGGGGGTATGAATTTTTCTGGTCGGGTACTTCCCACGGTAGGCCTTGTCATTTACGAATTACAGATGAAACGGGTTATCGAACGCAGGTTGGTCATGGGAATAGCCGATGCAAAAATGTCGGTCGATGACCGTGATATTTACAACGCAAGCGACTTACGGGTAGGCTTGTTCACCTCCACCGAAATTTTTTAGGATTGGAATTGGCATGCGACGAGCGGTAATCACTGGCATTGGCATCATATCCTGCTTGGGTAATGACAAGACCTCGGTGACGGAATCTTTACGGTCAGGTACGTCGGGTATCACCGAACGCGAAGCGTATCGTGAAGTGGGCATGCGCAGCCATGTGGCGGGCGCTCCGACCGTGGATTTTAAAGAGCAGATAGACCGGAAACAGCTGCGCTTCATGGGCGCCGCTGCCGCCTACGCTTATATGGCTATGCGCGATGCGATTGCCGACGCAGGCCTCAGTGAGGCGCAAGTCAGTAACGAGCGCACCGGTATCATTGCTGGCTCAGGCGGGGGCTCGACGTTGAGTCAGGTGGAATCTGCCGATATTTTGCGAGAGAAAGGTCTGCGCCGGGTTGGGCCATACCGGGTCACACAGACTATGGGCAGCACCGTCTCGGCGTGTCTAGCCACACCGTTTAAGATTCAGGGCACCAACTATTCCATATCGTCGGCCTGCTCAACCAGCGCGCATTGCATTGGTAACGCACTGGAGCTCATTCAGTTGGGCAAGCAGGATCGGGTGTTCGCCGGTGGTGGCGAAGAAGAGCATTGGACACTGAGTTGTTTGTTTGATGCCATGGGGGCGTTGTCTACCAAATACAACGATATGCCAGCGAAATCGTCCCGCGCCTACGATGCCGCTCGCGATGGATTTGTCATTGCTGGCGGTGGCGGCATGGTGGTAGTCGAAGAACTTGAAACCGCGTTGGCTCGGGGCGCGCACATTTACGCTGAAGTTGTTGGCTATGGAGCGAGCTCGGACGGCTACGACATGGTTGCGCCATCGGGAGTGGGTGCAGAGCGCTGCATGCGCTTAGCGACCGCGACCGTCGACACCCCAATCGATTACATAAATGCCCACGGTACCAGTACCCCGGTGGGAGACATCGCTGAATTGAAAGCGGTTGCCAATGTCTTTGGCGACAATGCCCCGCCCATCGGTTCAACCAAATCGTTGTCAGGGCATTCACTGGGAGCGGCTGGCGTGCAAGAGGCGATCTACTCGCTGCTCATGCAGGAGGCGAGGTTCATTGCGGCCTCGGCCAATATCGATGAATTGGATGAAAACGCCCGCAATATGCCGATTGTTCAGACTCGCATCGATAATGCAAAGATCGACACGGTTATGTCTAATAGCTTTGGCTTTGGTGGTACCAATGCATCGTTGGTGTTTAGCCGGTACTCGTAACGCGAGCCGATCAGCTGTAGCGTAGCACCGGTTCATCGAGCTTGGCACGTTGCTCTTTGAGCGCCAGGATGTGCTCATCCCAAAATGTGTTGCCGGCAAAGAACGGGAACGCTTGTTGGAACGCAGGATCCGCCCATCGCCTCGATATCCAGGCGGCATAATGTACAATACGTAAGGCCCGTAGCGGCTCGATTAATTGCAATTCGCGTTCATCAAATTCCCGGAATTCAAAATAGCCGTCCAGAAGATCCCCAAGACGAGCTTGCGCATATTGATGGTCGCCGCTGATGAACATCCACAGATCCTGAATTGCAGGCCCCATAGCGGTGTCGTCAAAGTCCAGCAGGTGAGGGGTGTCGTCCGCGCCCCATAAGATATTGCCGGGGTGAAAGTCGCCGTGGATGCGAATCGTGAGGATCGAGCTTGCGGCGTCAAATCGCTCCTTCACTGCCTCGAGCAATGGGCGAACCGTCGCTTCGTACGCTCGCCCGAGTTCCATCGGCACCTGATTGGATTCCAGTACATGTTCCACTGAATCGGTGCCTAAGCGGGTTACATCAATGGCGGGTCGGTGCTTGAACTGATTCGTCTCACCCACCAGGTGCATTCGGCCCAAGGTGCGTCCTATGGTTTCGAGTTGCGCGCTGTTGTCCAGTTCAGGGGGCCTTCCGCCGGCTTTGGGAAACACACACAGCCGAAATGGTTCAACGTGTATGAGCGTGCTGTCGCTCGTGCTGGACATCGCGCTGTCGTCGGGATTCAGCGAACCGCGACGAAGTGGAACGATAACCGGTAAATCAGCAGCCTTGAGTTCCTCACAGAATCGATGCTCTTCGGCGATCGCGGCGTCGCTCCAGCGTTCGGGGCGGTAGAACTTGGCGACGATGGATTTGCCGCTATCCAATCCGATTAGATAAACGCGGTTTTCGTAACTGTTCAGCGCACTGACGCGTCCATCGGTTTGCCAACCAGCGGAATCGATGGCGTCGAGAATCTTGTCAGGGTCGAGCGCTTGAAAGGCGAGGGTTGGGTCGACGGAATTTATGTAAAATTCTCCAAACGAATCTTATATTGACGCGAAATGTCTGTAAAATTCGCGCATTCCTTGACATCGTACCACTTCAATCACTATCGGCTGTCGTCTTGGGCGTCACCGAAGGGACTAAAATTTCAATGGACATCCGTAAGATCAAGAAGCTGATCGAGCTGCTCGAAAATTCCGATGTGTCGGAAATCGAGATCGTGGAGGGCGAAGAATCGGTGCGCATCGCGCGTGGTAGCACGATGCCGATCGCTTACACTCAGCAGCCCGCACCGATCGCTGCCGCGCCTGCCCCTGTCGCCTCCCCAACCTTCGGCGAACCCGCCGACGTCGGTACTGGCGAATTACCTCCAGGCACCCTCGTCGAGTCCCCAATGGTCGGCACTTTCTATCGTTCCTCCACGCCGGGGGCCGATGCGTTTGTCGAAGTGGGGCAGTCTGTCTCCGTAGGCGATACCTTGTGCATCATAGAAGCGATGAAGATCATGAATCAGATCGAAGCGGAAACCAGCGGCACGGTTCGCGCAGTTCTGGTAGACGACGGTCAACCGGTTGAATTCGGTGAGCCATTGATTGTGATTGATTAATCGGGCGTTAAATTATGGAGAGCTCGATAAAGAAAATCCTAATCGCCAATCGGGGTGAGATTGCACTGCGCATCATGCGCTGCTGTCGCGATCTAGGCATCCAGACAGTGGCGGTGTATTCCACAGCAGATCGTGATTTAAAACACGTCCGGTTGGCTGATGAAGCGGTGTGCATAGGCCCGCCGGCGTCCACAGACAGCTACCTGAATATCCCGGCAATTATTGCCGCAGCAGAAATTACCCGCGCTCAGGCTATTCATCCAGGTTATGGCTTTTTGGCCGAAAACGCCGATTTCGCAGAACGGGTGGAAACCAGTGGGTTTATTTTTATAGGCCCCACCGCCGATGTGATTCGGCTTATGGGTGACAAAGTCAGTGCGATAAAAGAAATGCGTGCAGCAGGCGTGCCCTGTGTGCCTGGCTCTGATGGTCCGCTGCGAGATGACTTCACAGTGAACGCCAACATTGCGCGCGAAATCGGTTATCCAATCATTATCAAAGCCGCTGGCGGTGGTGGTGGTCGAGGTATGCGCGTCGTGCGCAGCGAAGATGAATTAGAACAGTCGATCGCCATGACGCAAAACGAGGCGGGAGCAGCGTTTGGCAACCCCGTGGTTTACATGGAGAAGTTCCTCGAACAGCCACGGCATATCGAGTTTCAGGTTATGGCCGATCAGCACGGCAATGCGATTCATCTCGCGGAACGGGATTGCTCCATGCAGCGTCGCCACCAGAAAGTGGTCGAAGAAGCCCCTGCGCCCGGTATTGACGAGGCCACCCGAGCCGATATGGGTAAGCGCTGCACCGACGCCTGTAAGCGCATCGGTTATCGCGGTGCTGGTACCTTCGAATTTTTGTATGAGAACGGCTCGTTCTACTTCATTGAAATGAATACGCGTGTTCAGGTAGAGCACCCGGTTACCGAAGCGGTTACGGGTGTCGATATTATCAAAGAACAAATTTACGCTGCCGAAGGCAAAGGGCTTCGATTCAAACAAGAGGACATCAAGGTGGTTGGTCACGCGTTTGAATGTCGAATCAACGCTGAGCATCCGGAAACCTTTATGCCATCACCGGGAGTTATTTCAAACTACCACCCACCAGGCGGGCTGGGTGTCCGTGTCGATACTCACATCTACAATGGCCACATACTGTATGTTCTTGCTTGCTGCTCGCTTGATTCAAGTACTGCAATGGATCTTATTTAAGCTCTTCGCACGCCCCCACACACTCCACTCGTCC
>CALFBL010000148.1 GCA_937951695.1 uncultured Granulosicoccaceae bacterium
GGGCCTGGCCGTGGGTGCGCGTGGTGCTGTGCGGGGCGGCAAACCGCCGTGGTCATGCTGCTAGTTGCAGCCTCGGTGTTAATGGGTGGGTTTCTAACCCGGGCTCAAGTGCCGCAAGAGCTTGCCGCGAGCATGATGGCAATGACCGATAATAAGTACGTCATTCTGGCCATACTAAATGTATTCTTTTTGATTATTGGTTTCTTCCTGCACTCGGTGGCCGCTATTATTTTGGTCGTGCCGATCGTGGTGCCATTAATTCAGCTCGCTGGTATTGATCCGGTTCACTTCGGTTTGATCGTAACCTTGAATCTAGCCATTGGTCAGCAAACACCACCGGTAGCCTCGGTGTTGATCACGTCATGCTCCATTGCCAAAGCCAATATATGGGATGTGTCGAAGGTGAATGTTTTCTTCGTCGCTGTCTTGTTGCTGGTGTTGTTGCTGTGCACCTACGTCCCTGCAGTCCCCATGTTTTTGGTGGAGTACTTTTACCGATGAGCAATGTTTTATGACCGATCCGGATGACGATCTGTTGTTTCAGCAAACTGGTGATGTGGGTGTCATAACCTTTAACCGGGAACAAGCCAGAAATGCTTTGACGTTTGAGATGTACGACCAGCTAGGCACTTTATGCGAGAAAATTAGCGCATCGACAATCTCGATCAAAGCGCTGATCATTACTGGGGCTGGCGAGAAGGCCTTTGCAGCAGGCACCGACATCTCGCGCTTCAGGACTTTTAAAACAGACGCAGATGCACTGGGTTACGAACGCCAAATGGATCAGGTGCTCGGCTCGCTTGAGTCATTGTCCATTCCAACCGTTGCAGCCGTACGCGGTGTCTGTACCGGTGGTGGTGCTGCGATCGCGGCTTGTTGTGATCTTCGTATCGCCAATGCCGATTTGAAATTTGGTTTTCCCATCGCACGAACCTTGGGTAATTGCCTATCAGTGGGTAACCTATCTCGCTTGGTCGAATTACTGGGTGTCAACAGAACTCGAGAAATTCTACTCACCTCTCGATTGATTCAAATCGACGAGGCTTTACACATCGCGTTGGTGAATGAAGTTGTAGAGGATCCGATCACACGAGCGAAAGAACTGTGTGACATATTGATTCATCAGGCCCCTCGGACCATTGCAGCAACCAAAGAAGGTTTGCGTCGTCTACGAGAGCATGCCGCGAATGTAGCCGGTGATGATTTGATTCTGTCGTGTTATGTGAGTGACGATTTCCATGAAGGCATCGACGCCTTTTTGTCCAAACGCAAGCCGCATTGGACGGGAAGATGAAGCCGGCGGGAAAAGGTCCGCTGGACGGTCTACGCGTCATTGAACTTGCACACATCATGGCAGGTCCGGCTTGTGGATTGATGCTGGCCGACATGGGTGCGGATGTTATTAAAGTTGAAAAATACCGTACAGGAGATGACAGTCGGCGTTTTCTTCCACCCGATATCAACGGTGAATCCGCTGCCTTTATGATGATGAACCGCAACAAGCGTGGAGTAGCAGTTGATTTAAAACACGTCAAGGGCAAAGCCATCGTGATGGATTTGCTAAAGGAGGCCGATGTGGTTATCGAGAACTATCGCCACGACACTATGGGGCGACTGGGTCTGGATTATGAGACGTTGCGTGCGGTGAACCCAGGCATTATCTATTGCGAAATTTCAGGTTTTGGCCGAACCGGTCCCTATCGTGAGCGCGGTGGCTTTGATCTGATCGCGCAAGGCATGTCCGGGCTGATGTCAGTTACCGGTGAAGGACCCGATAGAGCTCCGGTTAAGATCGGCCCACCCGTCACCGATATCACAGCCGGCATTCTGGCGGCCATGGGTATCTGCGCGGCCTATGCTTCCCGCCTAAATACCGGTCTGGGGCAACGAGTTGATACTTCTCTGTTCGAAGCGGGAATCACTCAAACGTTCTGGCAGTCGGCGATTGCATTCGCTACCGGTGCTGCCCCGGAACCGTTGGGTTCAGCGCATCCGCTGAATGCGCCTTATCAATCGGTAGCCACCCGCGATGGTTGGATAAACATTGGCGCGGCCAACCAGACGAACTGGCTGTTGTTGGTCAAGGCCATCGACGCCGAGTATCTGGCAGAAGATCCACGCTTCCTGAGTAATCCGAATCGGATGCAAAACTTAACTGAATTGATGGATGAATTAAACATCGTGTTTAGAACGAACACCACAAAATACTGGTTGGCGTGTTTGAACCAGGTGGGTGTACCGGCCGGCCCAATACTGGATATCTGTGAGATGCACGAGGATCCTCAGGTGCTCGCCCGTGAGATGGTCACAGAAGTCCAGCATCCAACGGCTGGCAACGTAAAAACGTTGGGAGCGCCGGTAAAGTTTCACGGAACCCCCGGTGGGGTCAACTGTGCCGCGCCCCTGTTAGGTCAGCATACGTACGAGGTATTAATAGAGCTTGGGTACGAACGTGATTGCGTTGATCGATGGGTCGCCGAAGGTGTGGTGGGTGCAGCCAGCGACGGCTCGTTCGATTGACCCCATACGATATGCGCTGCGAGACAGTTAACCCGGGCCGTGAGTGTACTGCTGTGGGCATACGGTAGCTCTGATGAAGGGGCCAGCTGTTTACCCCGGGTGTCGAACCACTATTGTGAGATTCTGATTATTTCTAGTCACACTAATAAAGTGATTGACACGAGCGTGTGTAACCCAGTAAGTTTTAGTTATGCTAAAAAATGGCTCAACTGCGCGAACGCCAGCCGCCTTAGAACTCGGACCAGCGCTTCGGACACGACGTAAAGCGCTTGGCCTGACCATGCAATCTGTGGCGGATTCAGCCGGATTGTCGGTGGGTTTTATCAGTCAGGTTGAGCGCGGATTAACCGCGCCCTCCCTTGCTTCATTGGCCTCGCTTGCCGAGGCATTGCATGCTGATATCAGTGATTTCCTGCAACAACCTTTTGCGTTCAGTCAGGCAACGCACACTAACAGCCGTCACACGTATTCGGTCACCGGCGCTGACGTCTCCTATGAACGCTTGACGGCGGTGTTTCCGAATTCACATCTGCATTCGGTCATCGTGCACGAACCCCCGGGACGCCGGGCCGAACCGGTCAGGCATCACGGTGAGGAAATGTTTTACGTCATCGATGGTGAGATAACCGTTGAGATTGACGATAACGTGGATGTTTTGCGCAAGGGTGATTCGATCCACTTTGACAGTCAACGTATTCATACGGCGTGGAATCACACCACGCAATCAGCATCGATATTATGGTGCGGTACGGTGGATGTATTTGGGGATGCACCCTCACCCATTCACCGATAGAATCGGTGATCGTTGTTGGATGTTTACCTGTCAGGATTACGCCTGGTTTTTTTCTTTTCGTGATGGGCAATAGTATGAGCCGAATGGAGCAGTTACGACACATCATGGACCAGCAAGCGGTGGATTTGATCGCGCTAGGTCCAGGCGCTCACCTCGCTTGGTTGACGGGGGTACGCCCACACGCCGATGAGCGCCCGCTTCTGTTGTGTGTCACCCAAACGTACGCAGGGTTTTTGATGCCCTCACTGGAAGCCGATAGCGCGGGACAACAAACCGACCTTCCCTTTCACACTTGGGCCGACAATGACGGTCCGGTGGCTGCATTTAGTGAATTGCTTGAGGCGGCATCGGCTACCACGTCTTCGTCTCTGGTGCTCGATGAAACCATGCGCGCCGACTTTGCAGCGCTAGTACAAAATGCCCTACCCGCTGCCAAGCAACAATTTACCGCATCTACGGTTGGTCACTTGCGCATGCGAAAAGACGATTCGGAATACGCAATACTCAAAGAGAATGCACAGAGCGCTGATCAGGCCATGCAGAGCGCTTGGTCTGCTATGCGAGTTGGCATGAGTGAACAGGATGTGGCGTCGGTGGTGATAGAGTCTTTTCAGTCACAGCAGGTCAAGCCTTTGTTTACGATTGTCGGTGCGGGACCCAATGGCGCGTTTCCTCACCACCACACGGGAAATACCGTGATCAATGCCGGAGATATTGTGGTGATGGATATCGGTGGAGGAATGGATGGCTATTCCAGTGACATCACGCGCATGGCGTCGTTGGGTGCACCCTCTGAACTCTATGAAACGATTCACGACATTGTCGAGGCCGCGGTTGTGGCCGCTATGAAAGCTGCGAAACCGGGTGTAAAAGCTCATGTGGTTGATGATGCCGCCAGAGAGGTTATTATCAAGGCCGGTTATGATGAATACTTTATGCACAGAACTGGTCACGGAATGGGTGTGGAAATCCATGAAACACCGTACATCACTGCATCCTCGCAAACAGTCTTGGAAGCAGGCATGGTGTTCTCGATTGAACCCGGGATCTACTTACCCGGAAAATTTGGATTGCGTTTGGAAGATATTGTCATTCTTCGAGAGGATGGTCCAGAGATATTTTCTTCACTACCACGGGATGTGCGTGTTATCGAAGGCTGATGATACGGTCATGTCACTCACCGTTGTCGCCAGCAGCTCCCTTTGATCGATTCGGTTATACGTTCGCCGGAAACAGGCGCCTCGCGTTATGAACATTCTGTTTGTCATGTACGACCAACTTAGATTCGATTATTTAAGTTGCGCTGGCCATCCGCATATGGATACCCCAAACTTTGATCGAGTAGCCTCCATGGGCGTGCGTTTCACCAATGCGTATGTGCAGTCCACCATTTGTGGTGCCAGCCGTATGTGCACGTACACAGGACGTTACGTGTCCTCACATGGCGCTATCTGGAATGGTGTGCCTCTGCGGATAGGGGAAGTTACCATGGGGGATCACTTACGCGAGGCCGGTATGGCGTGTTGGCTGATCGGCAAGACGCATATGCGGGTAGACGCCGAGGGAATGAAGCGTCTCGGATTGGCCCCTGAAAGTGTTATCGGTGCGCGTCAAGCCGAGTGTGGTTTTGATGTTTGGGTCCGCGACGATGGCTTGTGGGCACAAGGCCCAGATGGGTTCTACGACAAGGCCCGCTCCCCATACAACGAGTATCTGAAAACACAAGGCTACGACGGTGAAAACCCGTGGGCGGATTACGCCAATGCAGGCGTCCATGATCACGATGACCCCGTGACCGGCGCCAGCGCCGGTGATAAAGCCAGCGGTTGGATGTTTATGAATGCGGATAAGCCTGCCAACGTTCGTGAACAAGACAGCGAGACCACTTGGCTCACAGGCGAAGCGATTCGGTTTATCGATCAGGCGACTGGGCCTTGGTGTGCGCACGTGAGCTACATCAAACCGCATTGGCCGTTTATCGTTCCTGCGCCCTACCACGATATGTACAACACCAACCACATTGTGCCAGTAGTTCGCGATGCGTCAGAAAAGGTCAACCCGCAACCGGTCTATGGGGCTTATCTTGAGAATAAGCTGGCGCAGGCGTTTGGTCAGGATGAAGTACGCGAGAAGGTCATTCCCGCTTATATGGGGTTGATCAAACAGTGCGACGATCAGTTGGGTCGCTTACTCGATCACCTAGAGGCAAGGGATAAATTAATGTCCACTATGATCGTGTTGACCTCGGACCATGGCGATTATATGGGCGATCACTGGCTGGGCGAGAAAGAGCTGTTTCATAATCCATCGGTCAAGGTACCGTTGATTGTGTACGACCCGCGTAAAGAAGCTGATGCCACGCGCGGAACCACCTGTGACGCTTTAGTGGAATCGATTGATCTTGCCCCCACGTTTGTCTCTGCCGCGGGTGGCAAAATTGCTAATCACATTCTGGAGGGGGTTAATTTAGAGCCCTACTTGCATGGCACAGACACGAGTGACAGGCGCTACGTGATCAGTGAATACGATTATTCCATTACCCCGCAATGTGCAAAACTGGGTGTCGATATTTCCGATGCGAGGTTGTACATGGTGTTTGACGGCCGTTACAAGCTCATGCACGCCAAGGGGGGATTTAGGCCCATGTTGTTTGATCTGGACACCGACCCCAATGAGCTCAACGACCTCGCAAAAAGTGATTCACACGACGATACCATTGAGAGACTTCGAGGGTACTTGCACGAGGCCATGCGCCTTGCCTTGCCTGAAGCAAAACC
>CALFBL010000149.1 GCA_937951695.1 uncultured Granulosicoccaceae bacterium
ACCACGTTCCTGCTCCATAGTCATCCAGTCAGAGGTCGCGTGACGCGCCGCTTTGCGCCCCTTTACGGTCCCTGCCAGCTGAATAGCGCCACCGAACAACAGCAGTTTTTCAGTCAAGGTGGTTTTACCGGCATCCGGATGCGAGATGATAGCAAACGTCCTTCGCTTCTTGATTTCATTAGAAAAATTGCTATCCGCCATACACCAAAAACCCTTAATTACACCTAAAATTTACATCCGTTCAAAAAGCCACTTTTTGTCATCAAAAAGTGAACCTCGGTATTCATAAATTGATACCTGATTTTCAAGCCCCAACGAATTCTAGTAAAGCACTTATATCGTGTCCGTCAGCAGCTCTAAGCGTGGCAATATACTGACCGCGACGCTCATTCATGGCTTCCAGCCTGTAACCACCAGCCCAATCAATGGCAGGTTCATTTAATAGTTTACCCGAGTGTCTTATAAAAACAGCCTAGGGCGCGCGTGATAGTGCTTGTATAGCAGTGAATAAGCCGATATTTTCACAAGTACCGAGAACTCACTGTTGGTTAGGTTTCAGTACGTCGATTTTTTACGGCATTTGGGAAGGAGTTCGGGTTGGGTTGAGATAAAATGAATTTTGCAAAAACAGGTTCATTACAACCCAGCCCGGACTATGAAACATAGCAAATCTGTCGTGCGTTGTAAATTCTCTTGTCGGTCTCAATTGCGATTTGATGATCAGCAGCTGAGTTCATACACATTCTACCCCGCACAGGTAGCGAATCAGCGATTGGTGTGATAGCCGAAAGTTGTTAAGGCGCTGGGTAGGTCGCGTAAATCTCGCTGGCAGCTTCGGGCGTCAAGTTCCAAGGAAAACAGAACTCTGGAATTCAATCGATTGATTTTGGTAACGCGTAATTTATACGTTGTAAACCATTTCTTGACCTTCTTAGTCGGACCATAAGCGGTGTTTCCATTTACGTAGTCAAGAGAAACCTCATGATAATTTTTCCACGATTCAGCGGACGCCTGGGCATTGAAGGTGAATTCAGTCCCTGCGGGAGAATAGACGGCGTATTCGTTGAATTATTTAAAACCCAGCTCAGTGACTCCCAGAGGAGACAAATTCAGGCTAAGCCGACAGCGCTTTGGCCATCACAACCGCGTCTTCACGTCCGGTTGGAGTGTCGTAATAGTTTTTTCGCACACTGATTTCGTTAAAACCGTTGGCTTCATACAGAGCTCTGGCTCTTGGATTCGACGGGCGAACTTCCAAAAACATCATCTCGGCACTCTGCGCCATCGACATCTTCTCCATATGAGCCAGCAGCAACCGGGCATAACCGCGTTCTTGATAGGGCTTATCCACACAGATGTTCAACACATGCGATTCTTTAAAACCGATTTGCAGGATCGCATACCCGAGCAAGGTATCTTCGTGTTTCAGCACAAACCCTCGGTAGCCTGCTTTGATGCAATCGCGAAAGATTGAATCACTCCAAGGAATCACATAGTTGCGGCGTTCAATTTCACCGATAGCGGGAACGTCAGCTGGGCTCATCGGGAGGACGGATACGGTCATCAGCGGGTACTCGAATTTTCCAAGTTGCGCTTTACCGCTTTCAATATGTTCCACGCGCGTCGTTTTAAAGCCGGCTGCCGCTTGATCCAATCCGGATGCGGTAAGCGCCAAACCGGTACCGCAATAAGCGTTGATTCGGTACGCGAATCAACCTCATTATCACTATCAATATCACTAGCGCTGGTCACCAGATGCAACACCGCTTTGATGGTTGCTGGTATGTGGTTCTGCAACGCCGAGGCCGGATCAGCCCCGACCGAGGCACCGGTTAAACAGCGCGCAACCGATGCGGGTTCAAGCGCTATAGCGCCGAGCATATCCAATAACAGACTCTCATTCGATGGATCCAGATCGATACACGAACCGTTCATCGGTGCATCAAACACCAGCAACACCTCACTACCATCCAGACCATGCACATCAGCACCAACGCCTTGGTAATCACTACGGTGCAATGGCCTCTCACCGAAATCCATTGCAAGGTTAGCCTCTGGCACTGCCTCCAAAGCAGCGATACCCAGAGAGTCGCCGCTTTGCGCAAAAGACGCGTCACGGCGAACCCAGGGAACGATCCCCATGACTTCCAAGTAGTGTTTTTGCTCAGCTGAGAAAGGCATTGATTGTTGGTCAGCGTTGCGGCCGGGCACGACGCTTTCGAATCCAGCTGACCGTGGCCCATGTTGGGCCCGACACCGCATAACACAGGCTCGCAATCAGAATCATTTTCGGTGGATCGACCGCAGTAGTAACAAACAGCAGCAGCAAGGCCAGCAGCATAGCAAACGGGACTTTCCTGCTCTCTGTCATATCTTTAAAGCTGTAGTAGGCAAAGTTACTGACCATCAGCCCCCCACAGATCAACGTCAACAGCAAAACCAGCACAACCACCTCAGCGCCATTGTAGCCGAGATTGATGCAGACCCAAACAAAACTGGCCATTGTCGCTGCCGCCGCTGGACACGCCAGCCCTTGGAAAAACCGTTTATCCGCCGTACCCACCGCGACGTTAAAGCGCGCTAGACGCAACCCACAACACGCACAGTACACAAACGCCACGACCCAGCTTAACTGGCCCCAGATCTCTTCCGGCAAGCTGGACAAAGACCAGCAGTACATCAGAAACGCAGGCGCAGCCCCGAACGACACCATGTCTGCCATGCTGTCGTACTCCGCACCAAACGCTGTCGTGGTGTTGGTCATCCGGGCAACACGACCGTCGAACCCATCGAGCACCATCGCCACCACAATGGAGATTGCCGACGTATCGTAGTTACCCTCATAAGCGGCGATTAACGCGTAAAAACCGGCGAACAACGCGCTCGTTGTGAACAGGTTGGGCAATAAGTAAATGCCACGACTGCGTGGTTTTCCCGGTGTGCCGTTCGGTGGAGACTGGTTCACGCTAAATCGCCTTATATTTTTAGAGCTTTTTCACCACGAGCGATCCCTGTCGCGCCGGAACGCACTACTTCAACTAGGTTGTCAGGCCCCAAAGCATCCAGAAAAGCGGTGATCTTTTGATCGTCACCAGTCAGTTCTATGATGTAGGTGCTCTCTGTAACGTCGAGAATGCGCCCGCGAAATATATCTGTCAAACGCTTTACCTCTTCGCGCCCGGAATCGACCGCCCTGACCTTCACCAACATAATCTCTCGTTCTATATACGAGATTTCGGATAAATCGGTCAGTCGGACCACCTCGACCAGTTTGTTCAACTGCTTGATGATTTGTTCCACCACACGCTCAGTTCCGGAGGTCACAATGGTTATCCGTGACAGGGTTGGGTCTCCCGTGGGTGCAACAGTGAGAGACTCGATGTTGTAACCACGAGCGCTAAACAGCCCCGCAACACGTGACAATGCTCCGGCTTCATTTTCCAGCAATACGGCAATGATATGACGCATCAGGCAAGCTCCCTCGACGGGTTCATGCGCATCTCATGATGACCTTTTCCGGCTTCGATCATCGGATACACATTCTCGGTTTGATCCGTGACAAAGTTAAGAAACACCAGTCGATCTTTCATTTCAAACGCTTCTTTCAAAGACGAGTCCACATCACTTGGCTTATCTATATTCATACCCACATGACCGTAGCTTTCTGTGAGTTTGACGAAATCCGGCAGCGCATCCATATAAGAATGCGAATAACGTTTTTCGTAACTGAATTCCTGCCATTGACGCACCATCCCCATGTACCGATTGTTCAGACATATGATTTTGATCGGCGTACCGTATTGCAGGCAAGTCGACAGTTCCTGAATGCACATCTGCACACTGGCCTCGCCCGTTACACAGACAACCGTTTCATCCGGAAACGCCAGCTGAACACCCATCGCCGCCGGCAAACCAAAACCCATGGTGCCCAGCCCGCCTGAGTTAATCCAGCGACGTGGCTTGTCAAACGGATAATACTGTGCTGCCCACATCTGATGCTGCCCAACGTCGGATGTCACATACGCATCGCCGTTGGTGGCTCGCCAGAGCGCTTCGATAACCGCTTGCGGCTTTATCACCTTGTCGGACAGCTCATACGCGAGACAATCCTTCGATTGCCAAGCTCGCATCTGCGCCCACCACTCATCGATCGCTTCCGAATCGGCTCTTTTGTCCGTGGCCTCAATGATCTTGACCATCTCACCCAGCACCTGTCCCACATTGCCCACGATAGGCACATCAACCTTGACGTTCTTGGAGATGCTGGCGGGATCGATATCCACATGGACAATTTTTGCGTGAGGACAAAAGCTCTCCAGCTCGCCGGTGACGCGATCATCAAAGCGGGCACCAATGGCGATCAGCACATCGCAATCGTGCATGCCCATATTCGCCTCGTATGTGCCGTGCATGCCCAGCATGCCGACAAACTGGGGATCGGTTGACGGGAATGCACCCAAACCCATCAGTGTGTTAGTCACCGGGTAATTCAACAGACGCGAAAATTTGGTTAACTGCTCGGATGCATCCCCCAACACCACGCCACCACCGGAATAGATCATCGGACGTTTCGCCGACAGGATAAGATCCACCGCTTTGCGGATCTGACCGGGGTGCCCGTCTACCGCAGGCGTATAGGAGCGCATCTCCACCGGTTTGGAATAATCAAACGGTACCGTTACGCCCGGTGTGGTGAAATCTTTGGGAATATCCACAACCACAGGGCCCGGTCGACCCGTGGTCGCCACATGAAACGCTTTCTTCATAGTCTCTGCGAAGGTCTCTAATGACTCGACGAGAAAGTTATGCTTTACGCAAGGACGCGTGATGCCAATACAGTCGACCTCTTGAAACGCGTCACTGCCAATGAATCGGCTTTGCACCTGACCCGATATCACCACCATCGGTATCGAATCCATAAACGCCGTGGCAATACCGGTGACCGCGTTGGTCGCCCCGGGACCGGACGTTACCAAAACCACACCCGGCTTACCGGTCGCCCGAGCGTAGCCGTCAGCTGCGTGCGTCGCGCCTTGCTCGTGACGCACCAGAATGTGTTTTATTGAGTTCTGTTCGTACAACGCATCGTAGATGTGCAACACAGCGCCACCTGGATACCCAAAAATAAATTCAACGTCTTCTTCTTTAAGCGCCTCAATTAATACTTGCCCGCCTGATAGCTCCACCGTGTGGTTTCCTCAATATATGGTTAGGTCGATTCGAAAAGTGCGTGATATGTTTTTAAATCGCACAGACACCAGTTCAATAGATACGAGAGATCTCGCTGTGCGTATTGTGGATGGCAAGCCTTGAACGGGCGATGTACGCACGGGCGGGCTGGTGTGCCACCAAGCTGTGGGTGAGTTCGTTGAGGTGGCCGAAAAGCGGTTTGCAGGAACAGCGTTTGCGGTGGGTGTAGCCGCGTAATTTTCATTCGAACCCGATTGATTCGAACGCGCCATGTAATGCACTTCCAAGCCCGATTGTGTCTTGCCTCAGTCTGTTCGCAGAGTATAACCAATCGTTGTAATCTAAGGTGGTTGAACTGCAGAACTAAGAAGGTGTCGGAGTTTCGGCGGATCACGCGTGCTAGATTAAGGCTCAACCTGTGCGGTGAATGCTGCAGCGAACCCGCAAGGAGCCGTTACACTCTGCAGGACTACCCAGAAAACTACAACTATTGTGTTCAGTCGAACCTTAAAAATCGTCCACAGCGCTCCTCAGAGACGCATTGGTTCAAAAGCCCTCGCCGCTCTGGGTGCTGCGATTCTGTGCATGTTCGTCTCCGTCTCGGCAGTCTCCCAAAGTTCGCTGCCATCCATGGGAGAACCCGCTGATAGCGCCCTCTCACCGCTTGAGGAGGCCGCTATAGGGCGTCAATTGATGCGCCAGATTCGCGCCCAATTGCCGCTCGCACTCGACACCCAGGTGGATGAGTACATCAACACCCTTGGGCAACTTTTGGTACAGGCCTCAGGGCGTCAAAAGACCAACTTCACATTCTTTGTGGTCGAAGACCCCAACATCAATGCTTTCGCCTTCCCAGGGGGCTATATCGGGGTAAATCAAGGGTTAATAGAGGCCATGGTGTTCGAGGATCAGTTAGCCGGTGTGGTCGCTCACGAAATAGCGCATGTGACTCAACGTCACCATGCGCGCATGTTCGCCGTTAGCAAAACGCGAACCCTGCGCACTGCAGCCACTATCGTGGCCGCCATTCTGGTTGCTGCTGCCTCGCCGGAAGCTGGCCAAGCTGCTCTGGCCGCGGGACTGGCTGTCAATCAGCAATCTGCCATCAACTTCACCCGCTTGAACGAAATCGAAGCCGACCGAATCGGTATCGATATTCTCGACAGCGCCGAGTTCGACCCCACCGCAATGGCTGAATCATTCGCCATTCTGCAGCGCAAGAACCGGCTCAACACATCCGGACTGCAGCTGGAATATTTGCGCACCCACCCACTGGACAACAATCGGATCGCCGAAGCGTCCAATCGGGCGGCGAACCTGATCACCCGAAAACGTGACGAGCAGCTCGATTTCAATTTGATAAAGGCTCGTCTGCGTGTGCTGACCACCCAGGACGTGGCGCAGCAATTATCTCAAGAAAAGGCCAACTGGCGTCGACACGCCTCGCCCAGCTCAGCGTACGCTCTGACGCTACTGAATCTGCGAAGTAAGCGGCTCAACGAGGCGCAACGCTGGATGAGAGAGCTGACCAAGATCGCCGCAGATCATCCTGCCGTATTGCTCATTGGCACTGAGTTAAAGGCGGCTCAAGGTAGAAAAGGCGAGAGCACAAAACAACTCAAAACGTTGCACACCTTGTATCCAGAACGATACTCAATCCTTGAGATGCTGCTCGATCAACTGATCGATGCGCGACAGCTCACTGAGGCGCGCCAATTGGCCAACAACTACATTCGCCGTAGCGATCGACCAAATCGCCGAGCTTACCGAACCATGGCCAGCATCCAGCAACAACTCGGCGAGACGGCCGCGAGCCACGAATCGTTAGCGTATTATTTCGCTGAACTCGACGAGTATCAGCGCGCGGCCAGTCAGCTTGAATTAGCGCTGGCGCACGTCGCCACCGGCAGCCAGGATGAACTGAGACTGCGTGCGAGTCTCGATGTGGTTAGAGGTAACTCACCGCGATAGTCTGAAAGTGAGTTACCGGTTTTAACCGTCCATCTATTCAGGACACAATCCAAGGGTATCGATGGTCATCGGGTCTATGATAATGACGTCCGCCCTGGCCTTTTTGTCGAGCGGTGCGCAAGCTCGAATGCGCAGGCCGCCCGTTACCTGCCGAGCGGCAACTGCTGTGACCTGCTTGCGCTCACTGGCTGATTTTTGGGCCGGCGGCAACCAACGACGCACCGTGTGCGTTGTCGGTGTACTGCTCAAAGTTAGCGATAAATTTAGCCGCTAGGTCCTCGGCTCTGGCAGCCCACTCACTGGCGTCAGCGTAAGTATTGCGCGGATCCAACAATTCGCTATCGACTCCGTTTAGCGCTGTCGGCACGGCAAGATTAAACACGGGCACGTTGGTAGTCTCTTCCGCGTCTATCGATCCATCAAGGATGGCATCGATGATGGCGCGAGTCGCTTTGATCGACATACGCTCACCACTACCGTTCCAGCCCGTATTAACCAGGTAGGCTTTGGCACCCGATGCCTGCATGCGTTTAAGCAGTTGTTCTGCGTATTTCGTTGGGTGCAAGCTTAAAAAAGCCTTACCAAAACACGCTGAAAACGTTGGAGTGGGTTCGGTTACGCCAAGCTCTGTACCGGCAAGCTTTGCGGTAAAGCCGGACAGAAAATGATATTGCGTCTGCTCAGCCGTCAGTACAGACACCGGGGGCAACACACCAAACGCGTCGGCCGAGAGAAAGATAACCTTCGAGGCATGACCGGCTCGAGACACAGGCTTTACGATATTGTCGATGTGATGAATCGGATATGACACGCGGGCATTTTCGGTTTTGGAACCATCGTCAAAATCCACGCTTTGATCGGCACGCACCACGACGTTCTCCAGCAGGGCATCGCGTCGAATGGCCGCGTAAATTTCAGGTTCTGAAGCTTCACTCAAGCGAATGGTTTTGGCGTAACAGCCGCCTTCAAAATTGAACACGCCGTCATCATCCCAACCGTGCTCATCGTCACCGATCAACTGTCTCTTGGGGTCAGTGGACAGCGTGGTTTTACCGGTACCCGACAAGCCAAAAAATACCGCTGTGTCGCCATTTTCATCAGCGTTAGCTGAACAGTGCATGGAGGCGATGCCACGCAGCGGTAGCAAGTAGTTCATGTACGCGAACATACCCTTTTTCATCTCGCCGCCATACCAGGTACCACCGATGATCTGTGTTTTCTCAGTCAGGTTAAAGGCCACAAAATTTTCTGAATTCAGACCGTGCTCCTGCCACTTGTCGTTAACCGTCTTGGCGCCGTTCATCACCACGAAATCGGGTTCAAAAACAGCTAATTCTTGCACGTTAGGGCGAATGAACATATTGGTGACAAAGTGAGCC
>CALFBL010000150.1 GCA_937951695.1 uncultured Granulosicoccaceae bacterium
GAAACGGTTGGGTGTGGCTATCGAAGCGACTGAAGATGGTGCGCGCATTGTGGGCGGGCCGATTCAGGGTGGAATCGTCGACAGTGCGGGTGATCACCGCACAGCGATGGCGTTTTCAATGGCGGCCCTCAGGGCTGAGGGCCCGATTACCGTGTTGGATTGCGAGAACGTCAACACCTCGTTCCCCGATTACGTGAGCATCGCTGCCGCTGCTGGGCTGCGGGTATCCGCCTCGAGCGCCAGCGCTCAAGGCACAGTTGAGTGAATTCCCCGTTGGCCGAGCCTGACATCCCGGTAATTACCATCGATGGTCCGTCGGGTGCTGGCAAAGGCACCGCAGCGGCAGCAGTTGCCGGGGAATTGGGTTTTCATTTGCTCGACAGTGGTGCCATCTACCGGGTAGCGGCGTTGCATGCGCTGCGATCGAACGCCGACTTAACCGTTGAATCCTCGGTGCTGCAAACCTTTTCGAGCATGCGGGCAACGTTTGAACCCGGAGGCGCTGACGGGGTGGCCGCCAAGCTGGACGGTGAGGATGTCTCCACACAAATTCGGTCGGAACAGGCTGGTAATGCAGCCTCTCAGGTGGCTGTGATGCCAGAGGTTCGAATCGCTTTACGCGACGCTCAGCGAGCGTTTCGGGTGGCCCCAGGGCTCGTTGCTGACGGTCGGGATATGGGCACGGTGGTATTTCCGGACGCACCGTTGAAGATCTTTCTCACCGCATCCACGCGCGAGAGAGCTTTAAGAAGGGCTAAGCAGTTGAAAGACAAAGGAATTACAGCTAATATAGCGCAGCTGGCGCAAGCTATAGCCGAGCGTGATGATCGGGACGCGTCCCGGGAGCACTCTCCTTTGTCCCGCGCAGGCGACGCAATCTCCATCGAATCCAGCTCTATGAGCCTCGAGGAAGTGGTTGAACGCATCTTGACTGCGTGGAATGCGTTGGGTTGAAGCGCACGAAATTTTTTCTACTGTCCGTCGCTGGATGCGATGGTTTTTAATCATAACCACTGGGTTCATCGGAATTGAGCCTTGTGACTGTAAATCCCCCTAGGTCAACTACTTAATGTCTGAATCTTTCGCAGAACTCTTTGAAGAGAGTATCTCCAATACTGAGATGAAAACGGGTTCCATTCTTCTAGGAACCGTTATTGATGTAACCGGCAGCTATGTCATAGTCAATGCCGGCCTGAAATCCGAAGGCGCGGTGCCCATCGAAGAATTCGCCGGTGAAAACGGTGAAATTAATATCGTTATTGGCGACACCGTGGAGGTGGCTCTCGATTCCATCGAGGACGGCTTTGGTGAAACCAAACTCTCACACGAAAAAGCTCGCCGTGCGCGTTCATGGACAGTGCTCGAAAAAGCTCAAGCCAACGATGAAATCATCAAAGGCAACATCACCGGAAAAGTCAAAGGCGGCTTTACCGTTGAAGTGTGCGACATTCGTGCGTTCCTGCCAGGATCTCTGGTTGATGTGCGTCCCGTACGCGACACCAGCTACCTTGAAGGCAAGGAACTCGAATTTAAAGTTATCAAGCTCGATCAGCGCCGTAACAACGTGGTTGTATCGCGTCGCGCCGTGGTTGAGAGCGAGTACAGCGCAGAGCGTGAAGCGCTGCTTGAGAATCTTCAGGAAGGTCAGGAAATCGTCGGTATCGTCAAGAACCTCACCGATTACGGAGCATTCCTTGACTTGGGTGGCATAGACGGGTTGCTGCACATCACCGATATGGCCTGGAAGCGTGTCAAGCACCCATCTGAGGTGGTTGAGGTCGGTCAGGAAATGCAGGTTAAGGTACTGAAGTTTGATCGCGATCGTAACCGCGTATCGCTTGGCCTGAAACAACTGGGTGAAGATCCATGGGTTGATCTGACTCGACGTTACCCTGAGAACACGCGTCTGTTCGGTAAAGTTACTAACATCGCCGACTATGGCTGCTTCGTTGAAATCGAAGAAGGTGTTGAAGGTCTGGTACACGTGTCCGAAATGGATTGGACCAACCGTAACGTTAACCCTAATAAGGTTGTTGCTTTAGGCGATGAAGTTGAAGTCATGATTCTCGACATCGACCAAGAACGTCGCCGAATTTCTCTGGGTGTCAAGCAGTGCAAGCAAAATCCTTGGGAAGAATTCAGCGAATCGTTCAACAAGGGCGATAAAGTCTCGGGAACCATCAAGTCGATTACCGATTTTGGTATCTTCATCGGTCTGGACGGCGGCATCGACGGACTCATCCACTTATCCGATCTTTCCTGGAATGACACGGGCGAGAATGCGGTTCACAACTACAAGAAGGGCGATGAGCTCGAAGCAGTTGTGTTGGCGGTTGATCCAGAACGTGAGCGAATCTCTCTGGGCGTGAAGCAAATCGAGCGTGATCCATTTGGTCAGTTCATTGCCGACAACCCTAAGGGTACGATTGTTACCGGTACGGTTCGCGAAGTCGACACCAAGCACGCTGTCATCGATTTGGGTGAGGGTGTCGAAGGTGTGTTGCGTGCGAGTGAAATCTCACGCGATCGCGTCGAAGACGTACGTCACCACTTCAAAGAAGGCGATACCGTTGAAGCGAAGTTCACCGGAACCGATCGTAAGTCACGCATGCTAAGCCTCTCGATTAAAGCGAAAGACTACGCTGAAGAATCCGAAGCGATGGCTGATTACTCGAATTCGCAATCTGAACCGGCTGCAGCGACAACGTTGGGTGATCTGTTGAAAGAACAGATGGGCCAGAACAGTGTGTCAAGCAGTGACGAGAGCGATGCCGACACCAGTGACCAAAAGTCGTAACTGAATCCAGGAAACAGGCTACATCCGGACAGTGGCCAGGGACGGCCGAAGTTCAATCGCCCATTAGGTTAGATTCCATGTGTGACGATAACCAAAACGACACAAGCTTGACCAAATCTGACTTGATCGAGAAGCTCAGCGAAAGCCAGAATCATCTGGAGAGACGCGACGTGGAGTTGGCGGTAAAGGGAGTGCTGGAACGGATGAGTGGCGAACTCGCCAGTGGCGGACGCATTGAAATACGCGGGTTTGGCAGTTTTAGTTTGCATTTTCGTGCAGCCCGCATAGGTCGCAATCCAAAATCAGGCGACGCGGTCGCCTTGGCGGGTAAATATGTACCGCATTTCAAACCCGGCAAAGAGCTGAGAGAACGCGTCGACGGTGCTGAGCGATCATCTGGTGATCGTGAATAAGCACAGCATCCAAGTCTCTCCATGCTAAATCTATTGTGGTTCCTTCTGCCGGTGGCCGCCGCTGCCGGGTGGTTTGCTGCGCGCAGAAGCGCCTCGGTGCACCCGGACGCGTTTTGGGATCACGCACAGAATTTTCACAAAGGCCTGAACGTGCTCTTGAATGAGCAAACCGATAAGAGTGATGAGGTGCTGTTTGCTAACCTTGACGATCTTGATCGGGAAACGGCTGAAACGCATTTGGCCTTGGGCAATTTTTTCCGTCGCCGAGGTGAGGTGGATCGGGCCATTCACTTGCATGAAAGTTTGATGGGAAAGAGCGAGCTCGGAGCTGACGTTCAAGCCGCAGCGCGCTTTGAACTAGCCAGAGATTATGAGTCTGCCGGTTTGCTGGATCGATCGGAAGAAATCTTTCATGAGTTGCTGAATTCAGATCAGCGCACCGATGACGCGGGCAAGGCGCTGATGCAACTCTATGAGCGGGGTCGCGACTGGGCTCAGGCAGCCGACGTGGCACAAAAAGCCCTGACGAGCAGTGAAGCTGCTGGCAACCAGGAGCGCGCTAACACGTTGCGCTACCGTATTGCTCACTACCGCTGTGAACTTGCCGAAGAAGCTGCTCGAGCTGGCTATAGCGCGGAAGCGCGTGATCTTTTGCTGGACGCTTGTGAGAGTTACCCGGGTGGTGCTCGCGCCCATATGGCGCTGGCTCTGTTGGCCTGTGACGCTTGCGACTGGGACCAGGCAATACAGTATTTCGAGCATGTGGAGATCTCCCAACCGTCGTTGTTGCCCGAGATTATCAGCCCTTGGCTCAAAGCTTTGGCGAATCAATCGCCATCATCGGGTCTCGATGAATTTATTAAGAGAATAACCGAACGGCGTAACCCGTATTCCGTCGTACGCGCCACGCGAGAAATGATCTGCGAGCGCTACGATAAGACGCAGGCGAATCGTTTTTTTAAAGATCAGATTCTAAAACGCCCCTCGTTAAGAGGCTTGCGCGATTGGGTGTCCGATCAGGTGGACATCGCGGTGGAACCCGAGCGCGAAAAGATCAATATCATTCGCGCGATGCTCGATGAAGTCATTGAGGACAAAGCCCAGTACCTGTGTCATTCGTGTGGCTTTAAAGGCAACCAGCTGCATTGGCGGTGCCCGAGCTGTGGCAATTGGGATACGGTAGAAACGATTATCGGTGCAGAGGGCGAATAAGTGAGCACAAATAAAATTATTATCGCGTTTGGGGTGTGGAGGGTGAACGTTCAAGCCAGCGGTGGCGCTCTGATGATCTGCGATCGATTGGGTTTGATCGATGCGCGGCCGATCAAGCGTCAAATCCGAATGAGGCTCTAACCTCCATCATCAGCGAGACGCACAGCGCCGCGAGGGGACAGCCTAATGGCTATACAAAAAGTTTACATATCCGCTGAACAATTGATGCAGGATTCGGTGCGGCTGGCACAACAGATCCTGGAAAGCGATTTTCGCCCCAACTACATCGTTGGCGTCTGGCGTGGTGGTACCCCTGTCGGAATTGCAGTGCAGGAAACGCTGGATTTCTTTGGTATTGAAACCGATCATATCTCTATCCGCACCTCGAGCTACCGTGGTATCGAGCAGCAGCGTCCCAGGGTACGGGTGCACGGATTATCATATTTGACCAAGCAACTCAACGCCGAAGATTCGCTGTTAATTGTGGATGATGTGTTCGATACCGGCCTGAGCGTTCAAGCCATCATCGAAAAAATTCGCGGACGCGCCAGAAAAAACGCCCCACAGCGCATCAAGGTTGCCACCGCTTACTACAAGCCAACCAAGAACAAAACCAAATTCCAGCCTGATTTTTACATCCACCAAACCCCGGATTGGTTAGTGTTTCCGCACGAAGTGGATGGATTAACCCGGGAAGAGATTCGCCAGCACAAACCCTATTTAAATGATGTGATTGAATCCATGAATGGGCGCATCAAGCCTGTGAAAATGGCCGATTCTTGATTAATCGATAACGACTGCTTAGCCACCGACTCGCAGGTTTTTGTAGGTGTAGATGGGATCGTTAATCATTCGGGTCCCGTCAGTATGTTCCAGATACAAATTACCTCGCGCGGCCACAACGTTGCCATTTTCCTCTTTTTCAATGCCGGCAAGCTCAAAGCGTATTTGCTTTGGATCCTCGAAGATCATGCCTGAGAAGTTTTTCTTGTCCAGTGACAGGAATTTCGGATCGGGATAATCGAACTGCTCACGGGCTAATTGCTTGAGTAAGCTGATCATGCCGTGTGTACCAAAATTACCCGGCACCACTGGGTCGCCAATAAAATGGTAGTGGAATGGCCAAAGGTCGGGATTAATTTGTTGAGTGGCTGTAGCGCTTAACGAGCCGCAGTCTGCAGCCTTTGTTATGTTAATCTCGGAGTCGTATATTGGGATCGTCAGTTTTGTGGGAATTGGCGAAGACGTTTGCGAATCCACACCCAATTTACCGCCGTGTAACTGACGCAAATTTTGCACATCTTCCGGTGACACAATTCCGACAATGATATTTTTGGAATTTAGGATCGTTCTATCCTGATCATCCAAAATTTCGCCGTTAAATACGGCTGTGCCGCCCGCTGAATCGACATTTTTTATCCACTTTCGCTTGGTCAGTTTGTACTTGATATGTCGTCCGGGTACGAAGTGCAGTGGCGTGTGCAAATGACATACCCCCGATGATAACGCTCGGCCAATGCCATCCGCTTTTCGCGAACTCCAGAAACCCACCAGTTGGTCGAGTTGATCATGAAAGAGCATTTCCAGCGATTCGGTGGGATTGATAGCCCAGTCCTCTTCGTTGGCGGGAAACGTAAACGATGCCTCGATCGTCGTGTCATCGATCAGTTCGATGTTATCAACGCATAAAATAGGCTTTAACGGCAACTTGGCAAGATACATATTGCCCAGTTCACCTTCACTGTGCAGTTCAAGTAACCGTGTATTGAATTGATTCAGATCCCTCCACGCGAGCGCCTTGAGGGCTGAATCGTTCATTGTATTTAACTGCTTTACTGAGTAGCTGTTCACCGGAGTTTCCAATGTCGATTATGCGCACGGCAGAGCGCATCACTGTGAATCCTGCACCAAGACTGAGTCGGGCTCGCTTACGATTTCTGACGCTAACAGCGCCTGCTCCATGCAGTTTACTCGAATTCAATCTCCCCCATGGCAAACGATCACAGCCGCCTAGGTAACCCCATCTTCACAAAGTCCCAAGTTCGGCTCGATACCCTGGGTTTGTCCCCAGATGCGCTACGTCGAGGCGCTGGATTAATACAGCACACAATAACGCTCGGTGGGTTTCCTGTGTGTTAGGCCGAATTTTGATAGCCTTCGGGCTCGGGCGAATTCGCCGTTGATGGTCGATAATTCTGTGACTAATTTGACCCAAGCGGGTGACTGGTTACCAAAAATCACCGATTCTTGGGGTTCGTGGCTGGTGCTTGGTGGTCCTGTAGCGATCCTTCTAGTATTGCTATCGATCGTTTCTCTGACCATCATCGTCTACAAGATGCTCCGGTTTACCTTCTCCGGTTTTTATGCTCGACGACGGGTAAATAAGTCGTTAAGCGCGTGGTCAGATGGCGACTACCAGCGCGCGGTGAAGACGCTTGAACGCACATCAGCGAAAACTCCAAAACTGCTTCATCGTGCAATGATTCTATTGAGCCGCCCCAGCGTTGATCTTGATCTGGTGCGCGAGGAGGTGGCCCGTATTGCGAACAAGAATGTTCAACAGGAACGCTCGTTACTCCGAACCCTGGAAGTGATCGGTATGGTGAGCCCGCTGCTGGGGTTGATGGGAACCGTACTCGGTATGATTAACGCCTTTCAACAACTCGAACTGGGCGGTGCACAGGTCGA
>CALFBL010000151.1 GCA_937951695.1 uncultured Granulosicoccaceae bacterium
ATCCGCACCGATCTGCATAACCGGTGTACGGCGGTAGCCCCCGGTCAGGGTAGTGAGCATCGGCTTGGGTGGTAAGCGAGGAATTTCGACATTACGCCACGCTATAGCCTTGATGCCAAACGCCACGCGTACCTTCTCAGCCACCGGCGATTGCGGGTAGTTGTGGAGGATGATCTCTGGCTCTGCAGGTGCCATGCTGGTATTGTTCCTGATCGATGGTGAAAGTGAGGGTAATGCTGGCTGATATTATGGCCTAACGGGCTGAGTTTGAAACTGCTCGTGCAAACCCAGAATTGCTCTTACGCCGCCCGACAAGCTGATCCGTGCTGACTCGCTCACAGCTGAAGTCATACCCCTTATGTCGGATTTGCATCGGCCGCGTGTTTTCGGTAATGCGTTGGAGTCTGCCCCATGCGCTTTTTGAAGGTGCGGGTGAATGCCAGATCGGACTCATAACCGACTCGATGGGCCACCTCACTCAGTGGCAGCGCAGTCTCTGCTAGCAACTGACAAGCTTGGCGGATGCGTAGGGCGGTCAAGTAGTCAAACATCGATTGACCCACAAGCGTCTTGAAACGCTTGGCGAACGCAGCGCGTGACAAGCCAACATCCGCGGCTAGCATTTCCAGCGACCATGGTTTATCGCAGCGCTGATGCAAACTCTGCAATGCCTTGCCGATGAAATTGTCGTCCAGCGCTTGAATAATCGGAACTTGTTCGTTCCGTCCAAAGTTCATTCGGATCAGTTCAACGATCAATATCTCAGTTAGCCGACTAACCACAATGTCAGTTCCCGGTCGCACGGACAGATACTCATAACTTATTTGGTCCAAAATACCCCGTAACCAACCCATCGACTGCAGCTGGTGATCGCGCATGATAATGAGGTCGGGAAAAAGATCATTAAGCGGGGTACCGCCAGTCTCGTCAAGCGAGCAATATCCGCACAGCAAATAGGTTTCAGCTCCCCCGACTCCAGAGTCTGGCGATATCGGTTCACTGATCAGATAATGCTCCTTGTTAGGCGCGATAAAAACAAAATCACCCGGGCCAAGGTGATCCTGCTTATTGCCCACCTTCAGCCTGCAGCCGCCGCGCCGAATCTGATGAAAGCAGGCCCTAGCTTGCCCAGGATAGTGGTTCTTCCAGGGCGGCTCCAGCTGATCGCAGAAATACACCGTGCCCTGAATTCGCAGGGCGCGCAAGACATCACTCAATATATCTGTATTTGGCAGGCTTGAATCCACCGATGACCTCATTTTGCTCGCTGTGTAGACGATCAGTATATCAATTAGAGACAATTAAGCACTGTTCGGATAGTTCATTCGTCATAAGGTATCCATCACTGAGGGACGACACAGTCGTATGAAGCTTCAGTGATCGGTACAGGCGAGGCGATTTCCGAATCTGGTATAATTGGGTCGTCAGGGCTTGCGTTCACTGGTTGACGGCCTAACCCATATTTAATTTTTCTTACAAAATTTTTCTTACAAGGATTCTCATGAAAACGTTGTTTACTCGCTTCAAAACACCGATCGCTCTGGCCTTGGCCCTGTTCGCCAGCTTGTTTTTTTTTAGCGCCTCTTACGCAGACGATTCTGTCATCTCTTCGGGCCAATTCACTGGCATGAACGATCACATTGTGAGCGGCACCGTCAACATCGAAAAGACCGACGCTGGCTACGAGATCGTAATGGCCGATAATTTTTTGTTTGATGGCGCGCCTGATCCGAAAGTAGCGTTTGGCAATGACGGTGAATACGATCCAGCCACGCAGATCGAACCACTTAAGGCCGATTCTGGCGCACAACGTTACCTCGTGCCTGCATCAATCGATGTAACGCAATTCAATGAAGTACACATTTGGTGTGAAAAGTTCAGCGTTGGTTTGGCGATAGCACCGCTGAATTAACAGGTAGATATTCTGACCGGACTGGGTCACGCGCTTTTTTAAAAGCAACGCGCGCGGCCTAGTCAATGCCCAAATTCTGATCCCACCGCGATTGGAAATGGAATCTAGCGAAAAGCTGACCACTAAAGCTATTGCCCATAAAAAGCTATTACCAATGAACGAATGATGCAATCGTAGCTTAGGATGTTGACCCCAGAGCGTTGATCGCGTTGGTTTTCTACTCTCCATTTCGAGAAAATAAGCAATACGACAATAAGTCAACAATTATAAGCGTTGGGTACAAATACCCACTCTAGTAAGGTATTAGTTCCTTACACCAGTCGATGTTGCCTTCTAAACTCAGTCCATCACATCGGCTCTGGAATAATTTCTCAGGGCATCTCAATCTCCTGAGAACCTCAATGCTCGTATCTTCGTTCACACTCGCGTGGCCATTAAGAATATCTGTGTTTATGCTAGTTGCAGCGCTGTTATCCGCCTGTTCTGGAGCGGGTTCAGAATCTGCTGGCGTCGCAGAAAATGATACTAGTACTAACGTCAGTACCAATAACGAAATCGCACAGCCGAGCGACACGGGCAATGTTAGACCGGACAGCACGCCAGACACCAGCGGCAACAATCCTGCGTTCGAAGGTCCTGTGACGGTAGATCAGAAATTCCAGGCGATCACGAACAAGCTTACCATTCGAGTTAACGATATATCGTCGGTGGCGTTCGGGTATCAATGAGGTAGGGACATCAGCTAAAGGTACCTGTCGACCGGAACGAAAAGCGTCAGCCATTGCGCTGATCCCTTCCAAGAGAGCATTCTGTGCTGGTGTGCCAGTGAGTGTTAGAAAACGCAGCAATGGACGTAGGTTGCGCTTAACTTTAGGCATCACGTTATCAACGGCGCGCCACTCATAATCGAGTTCGTCAAGCGAGCCATCGCCATATTCATGCGCTTAAGCTTGTAGACAGTGTAGTAGTCCACCAGTGATGAATAAAAACGGATGCTTTCTACCGATAGGTCTGCTTGCTGAACGATCCTTAAGGCAACTGTGAATAGTGGCCGGATTTGCTCACCTCGATCAATCTCGGTTAACAGTTGCTGATGACTAAAATCACGAGGATGGTGCTTCAGCGTTGTAATGGTGTGCAGCCCCTGGTCGTCGGACAACAGAGAATCTAACAGCGACACATCATTGGCCGTCATGGCATCATCGAGCGCTTCCGACAGTCGATTGCGTTCAAATGATAAGGCTCGGCGAACCACGTCCTGCAAATACGAATACCCCGGCAACACAATCCGTCTGCGACGCAGATAGTCAACCAGATCCCGCCGCACATACAGTGGTCGGCTGGAAATCCGAGCGGCGTAAAGTGCGCGAGTCTCAACGTCAGAGCGCGTGTCAGTATCCATGACCTGAAATCCGAAGAGTTCCAGGATCCAGAGCACGTGCTGCTGCCTGGTGTGCTTTGAAACGAATAAATCTGACAAAACAACGCCGCCTAAATACTGCTGACAGATGTACTGGAGATCACTGGAAACCGTGTCAAAATCCAATGTAAAGAATCGCTGTCGCGACCTAAAATACCCAAGCTGTAGTAGGAAATGTGCCTTCGTGCGTGGCGTTCTCAGTCGGCCCAAAAGGGTTTTCTCACGTTGGTTCAGAGTGAAAAATAACTCACGTTCAGAGAGGCTAAATCGAGGCAACGCCCATAGCAGATCATATTCTTCTGGCGATAAAATTTCGTAAACGATCGCTTTGTGGAAGCGCCTCTTCACCGCTCCAATCCCAAGGCTCTGACATGGACAATTCTCCCTTCGAGACCACATCATAACTGGGTAAATCAGTGCATGAGCTCCATCTTCACTACTGCACCTTTTCGGCGGTTTGGGCCAAAATAGCCAATATTGTCGAGCCAACAACTTTTGGTTCGCTAGCAGAGGTATATGATCGTTGCGACAGTTGCCACGATGATACCCCTCTCGGCAACTTATCGTTACTCCTTAACCGGGCTTACACACAATTGGTTGGGCAACCAAGTTCTCAAAAAGAGGGTGCGATCCGGGTGATCCCCTTTGATCCTGACAACAGCTACCTGGTGCAGAAAATGGAAGACTCTCCCGGTATTGTTGGTGGTTCGATGGCCTACGGTGGGCCAACCTATGTGCAACGTGTCCGAGCGTGGATCGCGCAAGGTGCGTTGAACAATTAGCCACGCTACTAAATTACTGCCGATAATACCGATACTACCGATACTGCCGATAAATCCAGCACCATCGATTATAGCAATGCCCCGACAACGATACGCGCTTAACTATCGTATGCACTCAAGCCGAGGGTGTTCGAACCACAGTGAGTAACGAATACAACGCCACCATC
The DNA here is from genome assembly GCA_937951695.1 of uncultured Granulosicoccaceae bacterium. Lineage (GTDB taxonomy): Bacteria > Pseudomonadota > Gammaproteobacteria > Granulosicoccales > Granulosicoccaceae > Granulosicoccus. The sequence continues at coordinate 4,282 of CALFBL010000151.1, forward strand.
AAGCCGAAGTGTGCGAGCATAGGGAAAAAGTGGATCAACAATCATAGTGCATTCCAGTTATAGCCTATCTATTTTCAGGTACGGGCATCACCCGAATCCACCATAACCCACTTGAACAACGCCATGCCAGTCATCACCGACCTACACTGCCAACGATTTGCTCTACCGCTAGCGGAGACGCTCACTGATGCAAAACACGGCGATCACACGCATTTTGAATTGATTACCGTAACCCTCGCCACCGACGATGGCCTACTAGGAACGGGCTATACCTACACCGGCGGCCGCGGCGGGCGAGCCATACAAGCTATGTTGACTCACGACCTTGCACCGATCCTGATCGGTGAAGACAGTAGCACGATCAGCGAGCTATACGATCGTATGCAATGGCATATCCATTATGTCGGTCGAGGAGGTGTGGCTTCGTTTGCGCTATCAGCGATCGATATTGCGCTATGGGATCTCAAAGGTAGACGAGAAGATTTGCCGCTGTGGGTGATGGCCGGCGGATGTAGCGATCGATGCAAAGCGTACTGCGGAGGCATTGACTTGAACTTTGCCTTGCCCAAACTACTTAACAACGTTCAAGGCTATTTGGATCAAGGCTTTAACGGAGTGAAAATCAAAATCGGTCAACCAACCTTGGACGAAGATGTGGCCCGGATAAGAGCTGTGCGTGAATTAATCGGGCCCGACACGGCTTTTATGGTTGATGCAAATTACTCCATGGATGTGCCATCGGCCATCACCGCGGCAAAAGCGTTTGAACCGTTCGATTTATTGTGGTTTGAAGAGCCGATTATACCCGATGACTATGCGGGTTACAAAACCATCGCTGATGCCACCGGTATGGCGTTAGCGATGGGCGAAAACCTACACACCGAACACGAATTTGGCTACGCGTTTGACCAATCCGGTTTGAGCTTCATTCAGCCCGATGCGTCGAACTGCGGTGGTATCACCGGGTGGTTACGCGTTGCGAACAAGGCCAAAGCCCATCAGATTCCCGTGTGCAGCCATGGTATGCAAGAATTGCATGTCTCCTTGGTGGCCGCCCAATCGAATCCAGGATGGATTGAAGTGCATTCATTCCCCATCGACCAATACACCACGCGACCGTTAGTGGTCGATAAGTGCCTGGCAGTCGCATCCCATTCAGTAGGTACGGGTGTGGAATTCAATTGGGATAAACTTAACGATCACCACGATCTACGAGCTTGATATCGCTAGTCCGTTTAGTTGATGTCCAACTCGCGGTGCAACCACAGAGTAGCCTCGCGTATAAACGCCTCATACGCTGTCGTGGTTTCGCGAATAAACGTTCGAACTAGGGAGCGATCAATGGCCGTGTGCAGAGCGTGCAGCTCAGCAATGTTTGCGTCCTCGTATTGCCAGGCCAGTTGCGCAATCAGCTCAAGCCGAATTTGGTTAGATTCGGCTTCCACCTGCTCTCGCATGAGTTCGATGTCGTCCTTCATGCGCTGTTTTGCTTCCGGCGTATCGTAGCCGGGCCGTAAATTGCCGCCGGTGACGATCAGGTTCCGATTCAAGTCGAGTTTGATGTCGAGCGCTGCTTTATTCAACCCCATGGCATCGACGATCGCGCTTACCGCTGTAAGCCGAGCGCTAGACAATGGCTTGTTTTCCAATTCGGCCTTAAAGCGCTCAAAATCAGCTCGATCATTAAGCACGTTTCGGCTAGCTGTTTTTCGTACATACGATTGAACCACCGGGGATTCATAGATTTCGCGAAGCACGAGAATGTCAGACGCATACGACATCTGGTTCAATCGATTGGCTACCGACGTCTGCAACGCGTCGCTGTTGTAAGCTTTGGGAACCAAACGCAGCAGTCGCTTGAGATCGGTTGATGCGATTGCCGGATCTTGTTCAACGATAGGCTCAAAAAATTCCCTAAACGTCTCAGCCACCGACGCTGTAAAACGTACAAATTCTGCATTCATACCGGACACATCAAGCAGTGCATTGACCTCTTCAGAAGCTTTGGCGACTTTCACAAAGCTGGTCGGACCCGTCAATCCAGTCACCACCGTGGCCGTCACCTGGTGACGTGTCATGTACATAGTCCCCGCCAGCAGCGCGCCGGCCGCTATGCCCAGAATCGCAAGACGAAACACACGACCACGGTCTTGGTCGAGCTCGCACTCATAGGATTCAGGCGGTCTTAAATCAACCACCAATGAATCGGATGTCGTCGGCGCGCTCGGCCAAGTGTAAGCGGTGGAATCGGACTCTATAGCATCCGACGCAAAGCGATCCGGCTCTTGACCAGAATCCTCATCGTTCGTAGCGTCCTGGCGATCACAGGGAACCACGACAACCTGCAATCCAATCGCCGTCAGTGAGGTCTTATAGTGTTCGGCTCTCTCTTCATCAACATCAGAGGCAACACATTTTTCTGCGTGGATGAAGGTTTGAGCGGTGTCCAGCGGGCTGCCCCACAGAGTCGCAAAGTCAGCCGCGACTTGATCCCCATCAAATCCTGGCTCAAGAGTACCCGTAGTCATCACAGAGTATTGTCGTGCGGGGTCCATCTATCGTGCGCCTGAAAGTCATGGATTATTTTAAATCTATCGGCGATGCAAGCCATTTCTTCGACGAAAAGCCTTCGCTTTGCGAATCAGCGCGTTGGTTGTTATCCTTTCAGACCGGAATTTTCTCCCATTACAGCGAGCAGACCATCAAATTGAGAACCAATCGTGACTATTCAGAGGTGTCGCCACAAGTACCGAGCCAGATAGTTGGCAATCGCTGGCATCGATGTGTGTTGATCAGCCATCCTCTAAATTCCTGCTCTGAGGTGTCACCGCGTCGTTATACTGTTCGCCAGAAACAGCCTGTCGCCTTACCCGATTCTATTGTCGGTGCGCGGAAATAAAAATAACCATGACAACCACTATTTACAAAATCTTGACGGCCGATCAGTGGGCACAATTACAAGAGCAAGGAGAATCTTCCGGCGCTCCGATCGACATCAGCGACGGATTCGTGCATTTCTCAACCCAATCACAGGTCCGGGAAACCGTTGACAAACATTTCAAGGGTCAAGCCGGCTTATTTTTGATAGCAATGAGTACTGTTGCGCTCGGTGACGAATTGAAATGGGAGCCTTCACGAGGCGGGGACCTGTTTCCGCATCTGTACGCACGGTTATGCATGCAAGCGGTGCAATGGGCGAAGCCCATTGAGTGCGTTAATGGTGAGTATCTATTGCCGGAACTGGATAACGATTAATGGCCTTACTAGACGTTTTCACAGTTTAGAAAAGGTTTTCTCTCTCGTTGTTGCGACAGAAACATAGGGTTAACACGATCAGTCGTCAACCCGCTCAACCGGACCACCGTGTTCGGATTCCCATGTGGAAAACCCTTCTTTTAAATGAGCGGCTTTAAACCCCATGTCTTGCAACGTAGCCACCGTCAAGGCCGAGCGCCAGCCCGAAGCACAATGGAAAATAAATGTCTTACCCTGATCTTGCGCAAAGATCGATTTGTAGTATGGGCTTTCCGGGTCCACCCAGAATTCAATCATGCCGCGCGGTGCATGAAAGCTACCGGGGATAAACCCGGCGCGCTGTCGTTCTCGAATATCCCGGATGTCGACTACGACGACATTGGGATCCGACAACCGCGCTATCAAATCGGCCGATTCGATTTCATCGATACGCATTCTGGCTGCATGTACCATCGCAGCAGAACTGATTTTGAGTGAGGTCATGGAATGTCCGGCGGCCGTTGCGAGGTTAAAAGGTTCGCTGGATATTGACACCTAAGCTTTCTCCGTGCAACAGTTCGCCCCGGATTAACTAAACCTTCGAGTATCGAGAATTTACCATGGCAGAACTTCCGCTAGCGCTGATTACAGGCGCGGCTCAAGGTATTGGGTATGCATGCGCGAAAGCGCTCAAAGAAGCCGGTTACGGGGTGATATTGGCCGATATTAACGCTAAAGGCGTTGAGCGCGCTGGTGACGATCTGGGATGCGTGGCGGCCTACACCTGCGATATGGGGAACCCGGATGGTGTTAAAACTCTGTTTGACCAAATGGAATCCGAACACGGACCCGTATCGGTTCTGGTGAACAATGCAGGCATCGCCAAGCCCTGCGACTTTCTGAAGACGCGGATTGACGAGTTTCAGGAGGTTTTGAACGTTAATGTGATTGGGGTGTTTACCGCATTGCAGCGAGCGGCTCAGTCGATGGTCAAATACAAAATCGAAGGCTCTATTATCAATATGTCGTCAATTAACGCCATAGTCGCCATACCCAGTATTCCTGCGTATTGCGCCTCCAAAGGCGCGGTGACACAGCTAACAAAATCCGCGTCTCTGGCCTTGGCGCCGCATAACATTCGTGTAAACGCGGTCGGCCCTGGTTCTATTGATACCGCTATGTTAGCGGGTGTAAACTCGAATCCGGAAGCGATGGCGACGATGATGTCAAGAACACCCTTGAAACGCGTGGGAGAACCTAAAGAAATCGCTGATGTGGTGGTGTTTCTTGCTAGCGACAAAGCCAGCTACATTACAGGTGAGACCATCAACGTCGACGGCGGACGTCTTGGCATGAATTACACCTGTTAGCCGATGCTTAAAACACGTGTAACCAGAACAATGCCACCACGACGTAACTGATAGCGGTGAACGCCAGACACGCTCTGGAGAATCGATTTGCATAGCATCGCCATAAAAACACGATCAACCCGATTGCAATAAACAGTTCGATCACTCGCCACTGCAAACCGTGGTGGCGCGGGTCCCAGTACGATACGGGGGATACGTAAATCCAATCAGAAAATGGCCAGAAGTGCGGGTGGCCATCGTCGTGGTGTAGAGGCAAATCGGTGATCGTATGCAGTAACGCTGCTATCGCGAAGGTTAAAACAACTGATAACAATTGACTGAGGCGTTTATACCTGGGACCCAACCTTAGAACGACAAGAAGAGAGAGCCCAATAAGGGCTGCATAAACGGGCATTGAGTTGGTCTCAGCGCCAATACGTTGCCAGGTACCCGAGTAATACCACTCGCCGAAAATCACCGATTCAGGTACCCGCTGGATTTTTCCCAGTATCCACATGAAAAACAAGCTGGCATCGGGCGCAAAAGATCCTGCAAATGCGGTGACCGCAGCCACGTTGTAGCGCCAGGCGTCGGCAATGCTTGGCATCAGGATCGGGGTCGCCGGGATCAGCACCGCGCTCGCCAATAGAATATGGGTTTGAGTGTTCAGGTCTATTCAGAGTATTTGAGAGTCGCGAGAATAGCCGATGTTCACATCGAGAGGGACTGAACCGCGGTTGATTAAATATTAAAGCGTTTGACGATTGAATACAACGTGCATACAATGGACCCCACAGGCCCACTGTGGGTCATCGGGCACCTCGCCATGAAAAAATCGTCGGCAAAAATCCCTCGCAAAGAAATCGTCGCGACCGATATTCGTCGTCGAGTGCTGACACTTGACTATCCGCCCGGTATGCCACTGGATGAAGTGGAGCTTGCGAACCAATACGAGTTGTCGCGCACACCATTACGCGAGGTCTTGCAACGCTTGGCGGGGCAAGGGTATCTCAGCGCTGAAGTCAACCGGGGCGTCAGTGTTGCATCGATGGACTTGGCAACCATGAGAAGTTTTTTTCAAACTGCACCGTTAATCTATGCCGCGATCGCCAGGCTCGCCACTGAACAAGCGAGCCCATCGGCCATCGCGGAACTGAAGCGCATTCAACAACAGTTTAAGGCATCAGTTGCGAAAAAAGATCCCGCCGAGATGGCGCTACAAAACCATCACTTTCACGCCCACCTTGGTGCCATGGCGCAATCTCCCTACCTTGCACCAAGCCTTGAGCGGTTGCAAATTGATCACACTCGCATGAGTCATCGCTTCTACCGATTTAGCCACGAGCCTTCAATCAAACGAATCAAACTCGCTTGCGAACAACACGACACCATGATCGACGCAGTAGAGCGTGGTGATCCCGCTGCCTGTGTAGCGGAGACAATCGCTCACTGGGAGCTCTCGCGTGCAGAAATAGACAAATATGTGATGCCCGATGCTCTACCGATTGAGCAAGCTGTGACGAACTCTTCTGTAAATTCAGTCAAAAGCTCCATCAAGGAACCGGTTGAATTTAACCGCACTGTCAAAGGGGCGTGACATGAAATTCGAAGGCATCTACACACCAATCGTTACCCCATTTAATCTCGACTTCTCAATTCGCCACGATGAATTTGCCCAGACCATCGAGTTTTTGATCTCTGCAGGTGTTCATGGGTTAATCGTTGCGGGCACCACCGGCGAGTACTATGCGCAAAGCCGTAAGGAACGCGTTGACCTGATGCAGCTGGCAGGACAGCTCATTAACCAGCGTGTGCCTTTTATCGTCGGCACCGGCGCGATACGCACCGAAGACAGTATCTATTTTGCACAAGCGGCTCAAGACGCAGGCGCTGACGCTTTGTTGGTGGCCACCCCGCCTTACGCATACCCTACATCGCGTGAAATTGCCTTGCACGCGCTCGCTATTGATCGCGCTGCCAACTTACCGGCGATGTTGTACAACTACCCGGGGCGTATGTGCGTCAATATGGATGAAGAGGTGCTAAACCGGCTTGGACAAAACCCTAATTTTTGCGCCATCAAAGAGAGCTCAGGCGATATCAACCGGTTGCACGATCTGGCGCGCGACTACCCACACATTCAACTGAGCTGCGGCATGGATGATCAGGCGCTGGA
>CALFBL010000152.1 GCA_937951695.1 uncultured Granulosicoccaceae bacterium
GACATCGAACATCGCGTAACTGCCGTAATCGCGCAAGTCGATGTTGTCCCGGGTGGGCCCAGGTCGAAACGCTCCGCTGCCATCGGTTTCAATGACCGACACCGAGTTACCTGGACCAAAAGTCAAGACGTCGCCATCGGGTGTGGCTTGTAGCCATTGGTAATCTTCGAGGTTCGGCGATGGGTTGGTTATCGGCAACGAACGCCAAGTCTGGTCGAACTGAAAGACCTCGCCGGCTGGCGTCGGAAAATAGGCGCCACCAAAGGTTAGCATCTCACCGCTGCCAAGCGCTGCGACCGATGAATACCAGCGCGGTGCATGCATGTTGGGTGCGCGACTCCACGTGTTGGTGTTCGGATCGTATATATTAGTGTTCGACAAAGGGCCGTTGGCACCGGCGGTTCCGCTGTCCCCACCCGCAAACAACACCCGTCCATCCCACAAGTGAGCTGAGCCTGCACAAAAAAGATCGGTGTCGGTGTCGTTATTCGTGGCGACATGAACGTTGGACACAGGATCCCACAGCGTCACCCGCGTGGTGAAGTTGTCAGTGGTGTGCGGATCATCGTCAGCGTCGTCGGGTGTGGCATCCCAGGCGAGGATTTTCCCGGTCGGCAATAAAGCCGCGTGTATTGCAACCAGAGGCCAAGGATCGACAGCCGACCACAGACCCCCTTGAGCCGGAGACACCACCGGTGTCGCTAGGCGAGTCTGAAGCGATATCAGCCGTTGCTCGAGACTCAGTTCAAAGCCGGGTACGACGCTGTGCTGCGCACCAGCGCCGAGCGCCGAGACAGGTCCACTACCGGACTCTGTATTTAACGTATACCTAGGCGGGCTTGCGCCTTGCGGCGAAGCATGCTCTTCAGTACCGTGAGCATTGAGCACGAGGGGGCTGAGCACCAGCGGTAAGATCAGGGCTGATAGCACCACCGCGTGGTTTCGCTGGCACTGAAATCGAATTTTTGTCATCCCGCCAGTATGCACCGGGTAGGTGGGTACAAAGAGGTAAATTCGTGCAACGTTACACAGTTCTCACCCATCGTGCCGATCAGATCAAGCGTCTATGACATTTACCGCCATAACTTGGGGAATTAGCCGATACAACTTTTAGCGAAAAACCTGCTCAAACACTCACATTTAAAACTCCGGAACCCTATGTCATCAGTCGCTCCATTGCCGCAAGCCACTAGCCCTTCGGCCGCTCAAGTCCTCGACGCGCTCGATACGGTGCTGCTGGGTAAACGCGAACAATCCACGCTGGCTCTGGCCTGCATTCTGGCCCGCGGCCACTTGTTGATTGAAGACGTACCCGGTGTCGGGAAAACCACTCTAGCGCGCGCTTTTGGTCAATTATTGGGGCTGCCCTGGACGCGCGTCCAGTTCACCAACGATCTGTTGCCCGCGGACGTCGTTGGGGTATCTATCTTTGATTCGAAAAGTCAGGAGTTTCGATTTCAGCCAGGTCCCGTATTCACCTCACTGCTGCTGGCCGATGAGATAAACCGCGCTCCCGCTAAAGCACAAAGTGCATTACTTGAAGCGATGGAAGAACGACAAGTAACCGTCGATGGAGTCACTCGGGAATTGCCGAATCCGTTTTTTGTCATTGCCACGCAAAACCCCGGCGAACAGCGCGGCGTCTTTGGCTTACCTGAATCACAATTGGACCGATTCCTGGTGGGGATCTCTTTGGGCTACCCGGCCTTGGAACAAGAACGCGAATTACTGGCTAAAGGCGATACGCGTTCCGCCGTAGATGGCTTGCAACCGCTGCTCGATCATTCAACTTTGCTGACCTGGATGAACGCCATCGACGATGTGCACATGGCCGATTCCGTGTTGCAATATTTACACGAGCTGATCATCGCCAGTCGCATCGACGGTAACGGCTTAAGCCCTCGGGCAGCGCTTGGTCTGGTGCGGGCGAGTCGGGCTTACGCCTTTGTTAACGAGCAGGATCATGTATTGCCCGATGATGTGAAAGCGGTATTCTCATCGGTTGCCGGTCACCGGTTAACAGGATCCGTTAGAGCTGGCACAACAGCGGCAAATCGAATTACTGATAGCGTGACTGCACCATGATGCGGCAATGAGAATCGGCCACGAATCGATAACGCCATGACAGCCTCTATCCCTCTGTCACCGAAAGCTGTGTCGCAACGATTCTTTCGGCGTCGCCCTGAGGATCACTTGCCGTTGACGGTGCAACATCAACGTATATACATCGTGCCATCGCGACGTGGTCTCGCATTTTTAATCGCGTTACTGGTTTGCCTGGTTGCCTCCATCAATTACCAACTGAACATAGGTTACGGTTTAAGTTTTTTACTCACTGGTCTGTTTTCTGCCAGCCTTCTGCATACCTATAAAAACCTTTCAGGTTTGACCTTGACCACGTTGCACGCCAACCCTGTAGTGTGCGCAGATATGGCAACGTTTGTTCTGCAACTGTCGAACAACCGCCATCAGGATAGAATTGGGATAGACATCAAATACGCTGGCCAGTGCGTGCGTACCGATGTGCTTGGAAACGAGTCGACGAGAGTGAAATTGCCCCTACAAACGACCCATCGTGGCCATCAGCCACTGGGACGCATCGCCTTAACCAGCCAATACCCCATCGGTTTGTGGACAACCTGGAGCTACTGCCACACCCCTGCCACGGTGCTGGTTTACCCGAAACCTGAACGCAACCCTCCGCCACTACCACGAGCTGCAACCAGCGGCGATGCAGACTCGATACGCGCAGGGGTCGAAGGGGATGTGGCCAGTTTGCGCGACTATGTACCAGGGGATCCGTTAACACGAGTTGCCTGGAAGCGCGTTGCAAACGGGGGCGGGCTGCACGTTAGGGAACTGGAAGAGACGCTTCCCAGTGGCGACATTGAACTCAACGTGGCAGCTACTGACGTGTACAAGACAGAGGAGCAGGTCTCGCGCTTGGCGGCTTGGGTAGACCAGGCCAGCCAACTCGGTGCTGAGTATTCGTTAACACTGGATAGCCTGCGACTTGAACCCGCCAGTGGCGACGCCCACCGACACGCTTGCCTGGAGGCGCTGGCCATTTACCGCTTGCCCGCTGGCCACACACGAGCACCGCAGGCCAGTAAACCGTGAATTGGCCAAAGCTCGATCTACGCGGCACTGGCGCGCCTCTGATCATGGAGTCCACCAGCTTGCTGGCGTTAGCCGCTCTACTGGTCCTGGTGCAGTTACCTCATGTGCTGTACTTACCAATATGGATAAGCGCGTTTGGTATCGCTTTAATCGGTTTGCGAGTGTACGCACGACAGACACCCAATCACGTTCGCTGGCGTTACATTTTCTCTACACCGGCTATCACCGTGATCGCTGTGGTCGGAGCCTTGTTGATCCGTGCACACTACGGATACTTCTTAGGCCGTGACCCCAGCGTCGCTTTTCTGTTTATTTTGGTGTCGTTGAAATTTGCCGAATACCGTCGAAGTGCCGACGCCACGTTATTGCTGGGTTTGTCGTGCATTTTATTGCTCACGCAATATTTTTACTCACAGTCGATACTCTCAGCGCTGGTAACGATTCCTGCCGTTTTTGCCTTGGGCCACGCCTTAGCCGTCTTGCGCGATCCCAGCCATGCGTCGGCAAAACGACCGCAACTGAAATTGATTGGCACACTGTTATTGCAAGGTCTGCCCATTGCGCTGTTGTTGTTTGTGCTGTTTCCACGTCTACCCGGGCCTTTGTGGACGCTGCCCGATGATTCCATGGGCAAAACCGGCTTAAGCGACTCCATGCGCCCCGGTGACATTGGCAACTTGTCGCTATCGGATGAGGTTGCGTTTCGGGTTGAATTTAACGGCGCACCGCCTGCCGCAGAAGATCGTTACTGGCGAGGGCCAGTGTTCGCCCGGTTTGACGGTTATACCTGGAGCCCCGAGCCCAAAACAGTGGAAGCTTATCCGGCAGCTTCAATCCCCAGCGAGGTGGAGTACAGCGTCATGCTCCAACCACACAAACAAAACTGGTTGTTTGCACTGGATCAGGCCGTATCCATCCCAAACGTCGATGGATCAATCACCCCGCTGGGCAACACCAGTGTGTTTGCCACATTGACAACATCGGGCCAGTTGCTGACTCGTGAACCGGTCACACGTGTGCTTCACTACACCCAGCGTTCAGCCGTCAGCTCACGGTTTCAATCGCCATTGAAGCCAAGCAACACCGAATTACAAGTGCCCGATAACATGCCTCGAACACGGGCTTTGGCGAAAGAACTGCGAGCAAAGTCGTCTTCAGACAGCGACTACGCACGCCGCGTCTTGGCTCGCTTTAATCAGATGAATTACCGCTATACCTTGCAACCTGAGTTACTCGGTGACCGCCCGGTGGATGAATTCATGTTTGATAGCCTGCAGGGGTTTTGCGAGCACTATTCATCGGCGTTTACGCTGATGATGAGAGCAGCCGGAATCCCAGCTCGGGTGGTCACAGGCTATCTGGGCGGCGAGATGAATGAGGATTATATGATCGTGCGCCAATCCGATGCACACGCCTGGACAGAAGTGTATCTGGACAGTGCCTGGCAACGTTTTGATCCGACCACGGCAGTGGCTCCCAGTCGGGTCGAGAACGGTGTCCGCGGCGCTCTACCAGAAGGCGATGTCAGTGGATTTCGCCATTCGGCAAGTTTCGCCTGGACCCGCAACATCGGTCTGGCTTGGGATTCGATTAACCACAATTGGCAGCGCATGATCGTCAACTACAATAACCGCTCGCAAGAAGAATTGTTCGAAAAAATGGGCTTGCCTTCCCTGGCATTGTGGCAAATCACAGCACTGATTCTCGTCATCGCCGGGCTGTGGTGTCTGTGGATGTTGAAGAGCCCGCTGCAACGCCAGAAGCGAGCGGCAAGTCCTGCCGACAAAGTGTGGCTGCAGATGGAAAAACAGCTTCGTTCAAAGGGGATTGTTCGAGATCATTCGGAAACGCCACAGGCGTTCATCAACCGCGCTTGTCAGCTGCTTACCGACGGCGGCGAAGAGTTACGATGTATTGGTCGAACATTATTGTCGGCACGATTTGCAGCCATGCCAGATGAATCGGCCGCGATGAAGGCTCGGGAGGCGGGTGAGCAGTTAAAGCGACTCAGACTCGAGTTCGCAAAGCCTGCCATCAATTAAGGCAGCGTAATCAACACCGACCACAAATGACAAGGCTCAGTTAGAGTCTACTTCCAGAACACCAACACGTGTTTTACTCTGGAAGATGGTCCAGACCACGCCAACGGCCATCGATGTTGATCGCTTCGCCTGATGTACAGGGCTGTCGCGGTTCGCCGCATTGTCATAGAACCCGGTGGTTGCCGCCACAAATAACCGCACCCGGTAGGGCAATCGAAACCCAACACCTGCGGTCGCACGGATATCGATCAACCCCGCCCTGGCATCAAAGGCTTCGCGCTCTGGGGTAACAAATTCTTGGCGAACTTCGTAGAAATAATCGTTCAACCGTTCGCTCGCCGCTCGTGCGCTCAAGGCACCGACCAAGGTGATGCGATTGTTCCCCGTAACATTGCCTATGCGTCCTGTCAGCGAACTTTCAAAGACAAAACCCCGATCGGTTACGCTACCAAAATCGGTTGACACCACCCCGCGTAACTTGGTGCTCCAGTCGATGCGATAGCTTCGGCCGCTGCCACTTTCTACATCGAGCGCGCGAAAGATCAATCGCGGCCCAATTTCAATCAGAAAATCAATATCGGGCATGCCTGCGCGGGCGCCACCGGGGTCGTTGGTAGCGTTCAATGATGCCGCCACCGACCAATCCAACTTCAGCCGTGGCTCTTCAATGGCCACGGCACTAAGACCACCCCCACCGAATCGAAATCGCTCGCTGCGATAGATGAAAAATGGTAGCGCCAGTGCGCGTCGGTTCGAATCGATCGAACCGGGATAGTCAAAGCCGTCAAAATAGCCCCCACCAACACCAAACTCCCATTTTGGTCGACCCTGAAGCCCGGTTTTTTCAGGCTCCTCAGACTGAGCTTGCGCTTGAGTCTGGAATTCGGTCTCAGCGCCCGCCTCGGTCTGAGCTTGGAGTGCTGAGCTAAGGGTGAGCAATACGACACCACACGCCAGCGGTAAAAAGACCACGGCGTTGGCTCGTGCTGTCCACAATTTAATTCTCATGAATGCTTTCCACTACCGCTACACTTTTGTGCAGCGTTTAATTGCAAGTTCTGACCATGTTCACCAGCCAATACCCAATCGATCGACAAGATCCACTCAGAAATGACGAGTCGGCTTTAAAAAAACTGTGGCGAGACCCAGACGCTCGAGTTCTGCCGGTTCACCAAGGCCGATGCTTGATCACAGAACCGGCTACCCAAACCGCTCACCTTAACTGGCTACCTGTGCAAGAACCGTGGCAGTTTAGCGATGCGATCTTTCTGGGTACAACCGGAGACACGCCCTGGTTCACCATCAATCTGAGTGACGCTGAGCTTGGCACACTGGCGCTGCCAGCGGGCGCCAAATTTCGGGATTTAAGAGCGATCGGTATGCGCATCAACCACGATGACGGCGCACTGCTGATCTATGCCAAAGGTCTTACCCATTGGCACAGCACCACCCACTACTGCAGTCGGTGCGCAGCGGCGCTGGAGAATACCCAAGGCGGTCACGTCAAACGCTGCAGCAACACAGACTGCGCTGCGTTGGAGTTTCCAAGAACCGACCCCGCCGTCATTATGCTGGTGACACGCACCGATGAGGATGGCGTGGAACGCTGCTTATTGGGTCGAAGCCCGGTGTGGCCTGCTGGTATGTATTCCACCCTGGCAGGCTTTGTTGAGTCTGGCGAAAGTCTGCAACAAGCGGTCATTCGGGAAGTACACGAGGAAGCGGGAATCGTGGTGAATAACGTGCAATACATGACCTCCCAACCCTGGCCGTTTCCGCGCTCAATCATGCTCGGTTTTCGAGCCGAAGCCCTCACCAGTAAAATCACGCTGGACGAAGTTGAACTCGAGGATGCGCAGTGGTTCAGTCGCGACGACCTGAACCGCTTTGGACCCTGGGGCGACGCAAATTCGAAATACCAACTGCCACGTGTGGATTCCATCGCGTATTTTCTACTCGAACAGTGGCGTAGCGGCACTCATCGTTATTGAACAGCAGTTAAAAAAAGATTCGCGCAAGGAGTCACACGTCCAGCAAATAGATTAATCAATCCTGACAGGAATGTATTAAAGTAGTCTGACTCAATCACGACGTTGCCCAACACCAACAATAGCTAAAAATGTCTCTGATCTGCCTCGTGACTGCGATGACAGCCGAAGCCAAACCTCTGGTCCAAGCTCTGCATCTGCAGCGCCTGCCACAAAGTGGGCTGAGTGCTTGGATGGGTGATGGGGTTTGTCTGCTGCAAACCGGGATGGGCGCACAGCGCGCCGGCGCCAGGTTGGAATCCATGCTGGCAGCTCATCCGAACATCGATGCGTTTATCAATGTGGGCGTTGCCGGAGGCAATCGCGAGCTCGGGGACGTGGTGATAGGCAGCAGCGTGCAAGATCAACTCTCCGAGCGTCGATGGTACCCACATCTGCCATCGGCCACCGTCACGGACGGCGTGGATCATTGCGAAGTGATCACCGTGGCGAGCCCCTGCGACCATTATCACGCTCACTGCGTGTACGACATGGAAGCCGCTGCCATAGCCAACGTGGCTAGCCGGCACACCGATTTGTCGAGGTCGCAGACCGTGAAGGTTATTTCCGACAACCCCGAACACCCCATGGATGATTTCTCGGTGAAAAACGTCACCGCTTGGATGTGCAATACCCTGCCGACTGTAGAAGCTCTGATTGATTGGTTATC
>CALFBL010000153.1 GCA_937951695.1 uncultured Granulosicoccaceae bacterium
CGTAGGCTTTCGCCTCCCCACCCATCGCTTCCGACTGACATATCGTCAAAGCCGCTGTCAGTGTGGTCTTACCGTGATCAACGTGGCCTATCGTGCCCACGTTTACGTGCGGCTTGTTACGTTCGAATTTTTCCTTAGACACCTTCTATTACCTTTATCGTTCATGGCAGCCGGTGCCGCCGATGGGTTGCAAATTGTACAGCACCAATAAAAGCTCTGCTGTACTCCTCGTTATGAATCCTGTGGCCACTCGTCAACTTTGCCCATTGACCGAAATAATCTGGTGCGTTATCAGCGATTCAGTACTGCATTCATCACCGCTTTTGGCGGCACCTCGTAACGGGAAAACTCCATCGAGTACACAGCCCGTCCTTGTGTTGCCGAGCGAAGAGATGTTGAATAGCCAAACATCTCAGCCAACGGCACCGTCGCCCGAATCACTTTCCCACCAGGCTGTTCATCCATGCCCTGAACCACACCTCGCCGGCGATTTAAATCCCCCATGACATCGCCCATGTATTCTTCCGGGGTAACCACTTCCACATTCATGATAGGCTCCAGTACCGTCGGGCTAGCCTCGATCGCCCCATTACGATACCCCATCGTGCCAGCGATTTTGAACGCCATCTCGTTCGAATCCACGTCGTGGAACGAGCCATCAAATAAAGTCACCTTTACATCAACCGTCGGATAGCCGCCAAGCACACCGTTCGCGAGCGCGTCCACCACTCCCTTTTGAGCCGACGGTATAAATTCCTTCGGGATTGTGCCGCCGGTGATGTCGTTGACGAATTCAAAGCCTTCACCGCGGGGCTTCGGCTCGATCCGCAATTTTACGTGACCATACTGACCCGTACCTCCCGTTTGACGAATAAATTTACCTTCAGCTTCAACCGACTTCGTCACCGTCTCCCGATAGCTCACCTGCGGGTTACCCACATTAGCGGCCACGCTGAATTCGCGCTTCATCCGGTCAACGATAATATCGAGGTGCAATTCCCCCATACCGCTGATGATGGTTTGCCCGGAATCCACATCGAAACTGACCCGAAATGAGGGATCTTCTCTGGCCAGACGGCCAAGCGCTGTGGCCATTTTTTCTTGATCTGCAAGCGTTTTGGGCTCCACCGCTACCGAGATTACCGGCTCAGGGAACTCCATACGCTCCAGCGCAATCTCCGCTTTCTGTGCACACAAGGTGTCACCGGTGGTGACTTCTTTCAATCCCACCAAGGCCGCGATATCACCTGCCAGAACCTCTTTGATCTCTTCCCGATTATTGGCGTGCATCTGCAGCACTCGCCCGACCCGTTCTTTCTTACCTCGCAGCGGGTTGTAGACCATATCGCCGGTTTTCACCACACCCGAATAAACCCGAACAAACGCCAGCGAGCCAACATAAGAGTCATTGGCAATCTTAAACACAAGCGCTGCAAAGGGATCTCTATCGTCAGCCTTGCGCTCGCCCACACTTTCATCGGGCAAGATGCCCTTAACCGGAGGAATGTCATCCGGCGCCGGTAAATAATCAACAATGCCATCGAGTAGAGCCTGCACACCTTTGTTTTTAAAAGCCGAGCCACAGAAGGCAGGTACGATTTCACCGGCGATGGTGCGTTGGCGCAACCCGCTTCTTATCTGCTCATTACTGAGCTCACCGTTTTCCAGATAAGCGTCCATCAACGACTCTGACGCTTCCGCCGCCGATTCTGTCATCAGCTCGCGATACTCAGCGGCACGCTCTGCCAAGTCTGCTGGAATGTCCTCCAGTTTAAAGCGCACCCCGAGATCGGCCTCTTCCCAGATCACAGCCTTCATGCGGATAAGATCCACCACACCCGTGAAGTTCTCTTCCGATCCGATTGGCAATTGAACAGGTACAGGGGTACCTCCCAGACGCGTACGGATCTGCTCAATAACCCGTAAAAAATCCGAGCCGATCCGATCCATTTTGTTAACAAAGGCCAGCCGCGGCACACCGTATTTGTTGGCCTGTCGCCATACGGTTTCAGATTGAGGCTCTACACCACCGACAGCGTCGAATACAGCCACAGCGCCATCGAGCACTCGCAATGAGCGCTCGACTTCGATGGTGAAGTCCACGTGACCGGGGGTGTCAATGATGTTTATGCGGTGCTCGTTAGAAGAACCGTCCATGCCGCGCCAGAAACAGGTGGTGGCAGCGGAGGTGATGGTGATGCCGCGCTCTTGTTCTTGCGCCATCCAATCCATGGTGGCGGCGCCATCATGGACTTCACCGATTTTGTGGGATACGCCTGTGTAGTACAGGATCCGCTCGGTGGTTGTCGTTTTGCCGGCATCGATGTGAGCCATGATGCCGACGTTACGGTAATACGTTAAGGGCGTGGATCGTGCCACATCAATCTGCCTGATTCACACCCGTGTTCGGGCTGTTACCAACGGTAATGAGAGAACGCTTTGTTCGCTTCTGCCATCCGGTGAACGTCGTCGCGTTTTTTCACAGCCGACCCACGCTTCTCAGCCGCATCACCGATTTCACCGGCCAGCTTCAATGTCATGGACTTCTCACCACGCTTACGAGCAGCATCGATCAACCATCGCATGGCCAATGCATTACGTCGCACCGGACGCACCTCAACAGGCACCTGGTAAGTCGCACCACCAACCCGACGCGATTTTACCTCAACCGCTGGGGCAACATTTTCCAGAGCCAACTCCATCAGTTCGAGCGGATTTTCACTGCCCTTGTCTTTCAGCTGATCGAGCGCGCCGTACATCACACGTTCAGCAACGGCCTTTTTGCCGTCCAACATCAGAATGTTGATGAATTTGGCCAGACGCACGTTGTGGTATTTCGGATCCGGTAGGATCTCGCGCTTGGGGGCTTCGTTTCTACGTGACATTCGTTAAAAATTCCAATTCTTTCAGGCTATTTCCGGCGAAATCCGACTTTGCACAAGCTTAAGACTTCGGCCGCTTGGCACCGTACTTGGAACGCCCTTGGCGGCGCGATTCTACACCTTGTGTATCGAGGCTTCCACGGACAGTGTGATAAAGCACACCGGGAAGATCTTTTACACGCCCGCCGCGTATGAGCACGACCGAGTGCTCCTGGAGGTTGTGCCCTTCACCGCCGATGTACGAGGTAACTTCGAATCCGTTGGTAAGACGCACACGCGCCACTTTTCGCATCGCCGAGTTCGGCTTCTTCGGGGTGGTGGTGTATACACGAGTGCACACGCCACGTCGCTGAGGACAGGCCTGTAGGGCCGGGACGTTCGACTTCTCGGCCTTGCGCTTGCGAGGCTTGCGAACCAACTGATTGATTGTCGCCATCTATATAATTCAAGTGTTTGGGTGAGTTGATAGCCACTCCGGAAATCAAGACAGGCCACCCGATGGGCAGCCTGTTGCATAGCTGCGGGATTATACGAGCCGGATGAATACTTTGTCAAGCCGACGGACAAAAAACGTTACGGGACACTGTGAGATCGGGCAGGAATGAATCGCTCGGTAACACTCAGCGCCGTCCTTGACGCCAAGCATCCCAACCGATTTATGCCGCTGAATCACCACCATCTGACGACGTCGGTGCCTGTTCACCACTGGCAGGTACTGCCGCTACAGGCTCAGCACCTAACGGAGAACCATCCAGCAAACTGGTTAGCTCGCCCTCCAGTGAAGCACCGGGAGCCGACTCGCCTGGCAGAACTGGATCGTGCCCCACCGCTTGTTCGAACGCCTCTTCCAAACCGATGGACATTTTGCGAGCACGACGCTCGTTGTGAAAGGCCAGACCGGTACCTGCGGGCACCAAACGACCCACGATCACGTTCTCCTTCAGACCCCGTAAGTCATCTCGAGCACCGCGCACAGCAGCCTCGGTCAGAACGCGTGTGGTTTCCTGGAATGACGCAGCCGATATGAACGACTCAGTGACCAATGACGCCTTAGTGATACCCAGCAAGAGATTGTTGTAAGTCGCGATTTCAGCTTTCGGGTTTTCTGCCAAGAGCTTATCGTTGATCTCTTTCATCCGGCTGTAGTCGACCTGCTCACCGCGCAATAAGCGCGTGTCACCGACGTAGTCGATTTCAACCTTACGCAGCATCTGTCGAATAATAACCTCGATGTGCTTATCGTTGATCCCGACCCCTTGCAGGCGATACACGTCCTGAATTTCTTGCACCAGATAGGCCGCCAGAGTCTCAATACCCAGCAGTCGCAGGATGTCCTGAGGATTAGGCTCCCCATCGGCAATCATCTCACCGCGCTGAACGGTTTCCCCTTCGAACACATTGATCTGGCGCCATTTTGGAATGAGCTCTTCGTAGTGCTCTGCTTCGGGACCGGTAATAACCAGACGCTGCTTACCCTTGGTTTCCTTACCAAAGCTCACCGTACCCGTGGTTTCAGCCAAGATGGCAGGTTCCTTCGGCTTACGCGCTTCGAACAAGTCCGCTACCCGTGGCAGACCACCGGTAATATCACGCGTTTTCGATGAGGCTTGCGGAATTCGTGCAATGATATCGCCTTCCTGCACTTCATCGCCGTCGGCCAGGTTAACAATCGCGCCCTCCGGTAAAAAGTAGTTCGCTGGTATTTGCGTTCCCAGGTAAAACTTGTCGTTACCTTCTTTATCCACCAATTTAACCGACGGACGCAAATCTTTACCGGCACCACCGCGTTGCTTGTGATCGGTTATGACGATATCTGTCAAACCGGTGAATTCATCGGAATCGGTACGAACCGTCTGACCGTCGACAAAGTCTGAGAACATGGCCACACCCGCCACCTCGGTAATGATCGGATGGGTGTGTGGGTCCCACGTAGCGAGAATCGAACCAGCCTCAATGGCCCCACCGTCTTTGACGTGGATAACAGCCCCATACGGAATCTTGTAACGTTCTTTCTCACGCCCGTGCTCGTCGATAACCACAATTTCGCCCGAACGCGAGACCGCGAGGATCTTACCTTCCTTATTAACGATGTCTTTGATGTTCTCGTGTCGCACCGAGCCTTTTGACTTCGATTGATGGCTGCTCGATGCCGCCGACCGACTCGCCGCGCCACCGATGTGGAAGGTTCGCATGGTTAACTGCGTGCCTGGCTCACCGATTGACTGTGCTGCCATAACACCGACAGCTTCACCAATATTGATGATGTGACCGCGCGCAAGATCTCGCCCGTAACACATGGCACACACGCCGTGTTCAGCTTCGCAGGTAATGGCAGAACGCACCAACAATTCATCCACGCCCGCTTCTTCCATTTTCGCTACCGCGAATTCGTCAAGCAGCACGTTTGCATCTATAACGATCTCGGTGTGAGATCCCGGTTTGTAGGCAGGTTTGGCCAACACGCGACCCAGCACACGCTCACTCAAGGCCTGCACCACGTCACCCCCTTCAATGATCGGTTTAAGCGTCAAGCCTTCCTCAGTGCCGCAGTCGTGATCGATGACGACCATGTCCTGCGCCACATCCACGAGACGTCGCGTCAGATAACCGGAATTCGCTGTTTTCAATGCGGTATCGGCCAGACCCTTACGGGCACCGTGGGTGGAGATAAAGTACTGCTGCGAATTCAACCCTTCACGGAAGTTTGCCGTGATCGGCGTCTCGATGATGGACCCATCCGGTTTCGCCATCAGGCCACGCATTCCGGCCAATTGACGAATCTGGGCTGCCGAACCTCGAGCGCCAGAGTCGGCCATCATGAAGATGGAGTTGAACGATTCCTGTTTGAGCGTATTACCTTCGCGATCCACGACGTCATCAGAACCCAACTTGTTCATCATCGCTTTGGCGACTTGATCGTTCGCCGCAGACCATATATCGATGACTTTGTTGTAGCGCTCACCGTGGGTCACCAGACCGGATGAATACTGGTTCTCGATTTCCCGTACTTCCGCATCGGCTGACCCAATGATGTCGTTTTTGTCGTCGGGAATAACCATGTCTTCAACACCGATCGACACGCCGGCCAGTGTGGCGTAGCGAAAACCCATGTACATGAGTTGGTCAGCTAATATGACCGTCTCTTTCAAACCCAGTTTGCGGTAACACTGGTTGATTAACCGAGAAATGTTCTTCTTGGTAAGATTGACATCGACACTTTCAAAACCCATCCCCTTGGGCAGAATTTCAGACACAATGGAGCGACCCACTGTGGTCTCAACCCGCTTGACGACACAAACATACTCGTCGTCTTCATTCTTTTCATAGACATCGACCCGCACCGTAATCTTGGTGTGTAGCTCGACTTGCTTGGCTTCGTAAGCACGGCGCACTTCGGCCACGTCGCGAAAGCTCATGCCCTCACCTTTCGCGTTCACACGCTCGCGAGTCATGTAATACAAGCCCAAAACGATATCCTGCGAAGGCACAATGATCGGCTCGCCGTTGGCGGGCGACAACACATTGTTGGTGGACATCATCAATGCGCGCGCTTCGAGCTGCGCTTCAATCGACAGCGGTACGTGAACCGCCATTTGATCGCCGTCAAAATCCGCGTTGAACGCTGCGCATACCAACGGGTGTAGCTGAATCGCCTTACCTTCGATCAACACCGGTTCAAACGCCTGGATACCCAGACGGTGAAGCGTGGGTGCTCGGTTTAGCAGAACCGGGTGTTCACGAATGACTTCTTCAAGAATGTCCCAGACCTCAGCGCCCTCGCGTTCAACCAGTTTCTTGGCCGCCTTGATCGTGGTCGCCATGCCGCGCAACTGGAGCTTGCTAAAGATGAATGGCTTGAAAAGTTCAAGCGCCATTTTCTTAGGTAAACCACACTGATGCAGTCGCAAGGTAGGGCCCACCACAATAACCGAACGGCCGGAATAATCGACACGTTTGCCAAGAAGGTTCTGACGGAACCGCCCTTGCTTACCTTTGATCATGTCGGCCAGTGACTTCAGCGGACGCTTGTTGGAACCGGTTATTGCCCGGCCCCGTCGACCGTTATCAAGCAAAGCATCCACAGATTCTTGCAGCATGCGCTTTTCGTTACG
>CALFBL010000154.1 GCA_937951695.1 uncultured Granulosicoccaceae bacterium
ATCGCTACGGTAAGGGCCGCGGCTTTGTATTAGCAACCAGTGGTACTTGGCGCTGGCAGATGTCACTGCCGTCCGACGATCAGCGTCACGAAGTATTTTGGGAGAACTTACTGACCGAACTTTCTTCTCGTGCCCCGTCAAGGCTCACGGTGGATGCCGGTCCTCACGTTCAGCGCGATCAGGATTTCGTCACCGTGAAAGTGGTGGCATTGGCAGCGGACTTTACCCCGCATATCGCCAACGAACTGAGCGCATCGGTCACGCGGCCGAATGGATCGGTGGTGGAGCTTACCTTGCTGCCCGATCTCAATCATCCGGGTCATTACGTGGGCTCCTATGACTACGACTCAACCGGTGCTCACGCCGTCAGTGTTGAACTGGAAGATCCGACCGATGATTTGGAGGTTAATGTTCACCAAGGCGCTGCCACTGACAGCGCTTGGTGGATGGTTGAAAGCGGTTCGGCTGAGTATTTTTCTCCCGAATTACAAGCAGCCGTGTTGCAGAGAGTCGCAGAAGAAACCAACGCGAGCTATCGAACCCTCGCCGACATCTCCGGGTTGCCTGCAGCACTTGTGAGCCGCAACAACGCACTCACGCGGCAAAGCGAATTGCCGCTGTGGAACATGCCATTCCTCTTCTTGCTGCTGCTGTTGGGCAAGGGATTGGAGTGGCTGTTACGACTCCGGTGGAAGCGGTTATAAAACAACAATGAAATTACACAAAGCGACGATTATCCGATGCGTATACGGAATGGTTTTTATTGGCTTACTGCACGCACTGCCGCTGCAATTTGCAGCGGCCGACACGCGCGCGGTCATCGTGGCTGGGCTGGGAGGCAACGCAGAGTACAGAGCGGCTTTTGAACAACACTCAGAGACCATGATCGGTGCGCTTCAATCTACAACAACATCCCCTGACCACGTGACGCTGCTGACAGGAGCTACATCAAACCGAGACAGCGTGCTTGCCTCGCTGCAATTGTTAACCGACGAGATCAACGAGCTGGCGGGAACCGAAGAAGCTGTGGATACGGTGGTGCTCATTTTAATTGGTCATGGCAATATGAATCGCGACGGTTGGCAATTCAATGTATCGGGTCCGGACCTGTCGGTGGTCGATCTCATCGGTGCTCTGGCGCCTATAAACGTGGCTCAAGAGGTTATCGTTGCATCAGCCTCGGCCAGCGGCGGCATGCTGAAGTCGATGAGTCAACCGGGCCGTACGATTATTACCGCGACGAAAAGTGGTGGCGAAACCATTGCGGTTCGTTTTACGGAGTTCTTCGCTGAAGCGCTGGGTAGCGATAACGCTGACTTTGATAAAAATGAACTGTTGACGGTCCGAGAAGCGTTTACCTACGCCAACGATGCGACGCAAAGCTATTTCAAGGATCAAAAGCTGCTTGCCTCGGAACACGCGCGGTTGGAAGGCGACGATGCTGTCTCGGTCACATTAGCTACGCTCGGTGCCTTGCGTGACGCAAAGAGTAACCCGATGATCGCTGCCTTACTCGACGAACGTTCGGAGTTGGAAGCCGCTTTTTATGCCGTGAGGTCACGCAAAAGCGAGTTACCTGAAGACACCTACTATAGCGAGCTGGAAGCGGTTCTGGTTCAGATCGCGACGCTGCAGCAGCGTATCGATGCAGAGCTTGGAAACGAACCATCAGGAGAGTCCGTGGAATGAGGCATTTGTTTACACAGATCGCGTTCTCCAAATTGCTGGTTGTGTTATCCGGGGCTCTGTTGATTTGCCCGGCTGCCAGTGCCTTGCAATTCCAGTTTGATCTAACCCGCGATCAAGACTTGAAGGAATGCGATACGCATCGCTATCACGGTCGATCCAATGAGGCGATTGAATGCTACGAGGCACTGAGTGGTAACGACGATGACTTAGTCAGAGCCGAGGCCGAGGCAGCGTTGGGTAACGTGCGAGCGGCGAACCGTTTGTTTCGAGACGCCAGTGAAATAAGTGACAACCCGGCGATAAAAACCGGTTGGGGCAATTTGTTTCTGGGCACCCACCAGGTCGCTGACGCCATTGCGTTGTATCGCGAGGCCCTGCTGTACGACCCCCAACATCATCCAGCCCGTCTAGGGCTGGCCAGAGCGCTGACCGACACGTTTGAAGGCGAAGCCCGACGTGAGCTGGCTGAAATTCTAAAGGACGATCCGAACCACCCTGGCGCCTTGATTCAAATGGCCCGACTGGAACTCGAGCGCAAAAACACCGCGTCGGCGCGCCGTGTATTAGACAGTGCCGCCCGGTATCTGGAACCCTATCAAGTACCGCCGCTGGAAATCTATGCGTTGCATGCCGCAGCCGATTTACTCGACGATAAATCCATCGACAGCTGGACTCGAAAAGCTCTGGACATCAACCCCGAATACGGTGAAGTATTTTCGATTCCGGCGCACTTCTACATCATTACCTATCGTTACCGCGAGGCGGTGGATCTGTATCAATCAGCCGTCAAAGTGGATCCTGACTTTGCCATCGCGCATCGAGATCTTGGGGTGAATTTGTTGCGCGTTAATGATGTGTTCGGGGCTCGGTATCATCTAAATCGAGCCTTTGAGCTGGATCCGTTTGATGTGCAAACCGTGAATGGGTTGCGCCTGTTAGACGGCTTGGACGAGATGCGAATCACGTTCGCAGATGTCGACGATGTTAACGGGGATCCACTGGGGCGTGTGATTGTGCGGCTTGATGAAGAAGAGGCGGATGCGCTGGAGCCTTACGTAATCGATATGTCGCGGCGCGCGATGCAACTGTTTACCGAACGTTACGACTTTAAGCTTAAAAAACCTATGGTGGTTGAGCTGTATCACGATCACGACGATTTTGGGGTGCGAACCGTCAGTACACCTGGCATCGGGTTGTTGGGGGTTACCTTTGGTTATCTAACCGCGATGGACAGTCCCAAAGCGCGAGCGCCAGGCGAGTTCCATTGGGGCAGTACTCTGTGGCACGAGATCGCCCATGTGTTTACGCTGGAGGCGACCAATCACTTATTACCGCGCTGGATGAGTGAAGGTCTGTCGGTGTACGAAGAATGGAACACCGGACCCTTGCCGGATCGAATGCTATCGTTTGCAGTGCTGGAGGCTATTCGTGACGATACGCTGCTGCCGATCCGGAAACTTGACTTGGGGTTTGTCAGGCCCAGTTACGAGGGCCAGGTGCAGGTCTCGTACGCTCAAGCGGGTTTATTGTGTGACTTCATCGCGTCGCGTTTTGGACACGACGCATTGAAAGCCTTACTCAATGCGTTCTCTCACCGGGTGCCGGTGGAAAATGCGTTGCAGAGCGCAGTGGGGATGGATGCAGAAGGTGTGGATGCAGCGTTTAAAGCGCACTTAGATAAACGCTACGGTGAACTGGCAAATTCGTTGGACGACTATCAGCTGATTTCTCGCGAAGCGCAACGTGCCATTGAGAATGAGGATTGGCCCACAGCGGTTGCCTTGGGTGAGGACCTCATTGAACGGTATCCGGAGAACATCGCTAGGGGTAGCGGTTACGATGTGGTCGATGTGGCGTTGCTCGAACTGGGTGATACGGATGCGGCCCTAGCGAATCGTTGGCAGTGGTTTGAGTTCGGTGGGCACGATCCAGAGCATTTGCAAAAACTGATTCGTGAATTGCGCGCCGGCGGTAGAAACGACGACGCCATTGCAGTGATGAAGTCCTTGATGTGGGTGATGCCTTACACCACTGAAGAGCATGCTTGGTTGGGTGAATACTATTTGGCTGAAAATGATGCGCAGGGAGCCTTGCGAGAGTTCAACGCACTGCTCGCCGTAGCGGATAAGGATCCGGCCGAAGCGTATCTGGGCCGAGCAAAGGCTGCCTTGATTAATGGCGATACAATCAGCGCCAGAGACGAGGTGCTGTATGCGCTGGAAGTCTCGCCGTTTTATCGTCCAGCGCAAAAGCTGCTGCTGGACTTGCACACCGGAATCCAACAACAATGAGTGAATCCTCCATGAATGACGCAGCAGCCGCTCGAGTGGCAGAATTTCGTGACGTTACGCAACGTCTGCGCGGGGAAATCGAACAGGTGATCGTTGGCCAGGATCATGTGGTCGAGCATTTGCTCATCACCTTGTTTGTTGGCGGCCATTGCCTGGTGACCGGTATGCCGGGAACTGCAAAAACCTTACTGGTGCGCACCTTGGCGGACGCACTGGGTTTGCAATTTAATCGCATTCAGTTCACCCCGGATTTAATGCCGACAGACATCACCGGTACCGATATTATCGAAGACGATGAGAACGGCCAGCGCCAGTGGCGCTTCGTACCCGGGCCGATCTTCACCAACGTTCTGTTGGCCGATGAAATCAACCGTACTCCGCCGAAAACACAAGCTGCGCTGTTGGAAGCGATGCAGGAATACTCTGCCACCGTTCGAGGCCAGCGACACGACATCGCCAAGCCTTTCTTTGTGCTGGCAACGCAGAACCCGCTGGAACTGGAGGGCACTTACCCCTTGCCTGAGGCCCAGCTGGATCGATTCCTGTTCAACATCCTGCTCGATTACTTACCGCTGGAAGACGAGCTGGCCGTGGTTGAGCGATTCACGTCGGACACGCCGGCAATCAAGGTCAAGGCCTGCACCAACGCAGGCCAAATTCTTGCGTTTCAACAGCTGGTGCGGCAAGTACCCGTGTCTGAATCGGTGGCTCGGTACGCGGTGGAACTGGTGCGGGGCACGCGGCCGAAAGATCCTGCAGCGCCCGACGAGGTTAAGCGTTACGTCAAGTTTGGCGCTTCCGTGCGGGCAGCGTTATTCATTACATTGGCCGCCAAAGCCCGCGCTTTGATGGCTGGCCGCTATCACGTCACCATCGATGACATCGATGCGTTAGCGGCTCCGGTACTGCGCCATCGAGTGATGGTGAACTACTACGCGGAGGCCGATGGATTAACCATTGATGATGTGTTGAGCAAACTGGTTAGCTCAAGAGCGGCAGCCTGATCTCATGGTAGGACCTGTCGCGACTGAATCGTTTCTGCAACCCAGCGTTCTTGGTCGTTTAGGTTCGCTGGAGCTGATTGCCCGTGCCGTCGTGGAAGGCTCATTAGTGGGCATGCACCGCTCGCCAAAGTTTGGTTTTAGCCAGGAATTCGCGGAATACCGCTCCTACAACGAAGGCGATGATCTGCGCTTTGTCGATTGGAACGTGTACGCACGCACTGATCGCACCTACATCAAGCGTTTTTTAGGAGACACTAATACGCAAGTTACGGTATTGCTCGATGCCAGCGCCTCGATGAATTTTGGTGACCCGGTATCCAAATGGCAACTGGCGCAATACCTCAGTGCTTCTCTGGCGTATTTGATCAACCATCAACACGATGCGTTTGGTTTGACCATATTCAATACTGACATTGTTTCTGAAATTCCACCCAGCGGAAGCACCGACATGCTTCACCGGGTGATGGCTCATTTGCACGCGGCTACCCCAGTCGACGGAACCGGTCTGACCGCCTCGCTGGAATCTCTCTCTTATCGACTGAATCGTCGCGGCATGGTGATATTGGTGTCTGATCTGTATGCCGATTCGGAAGAATTGATCAAGGCCTTACAGCCGTTGGTACACAGCGGGCAGGAATTAATCCTGTTTCATACGTTGGATCGGGAAGAGCTTGAACCTAGCCACAAACGCATCAGCGCCTTAACCGATCTTGAGTCCAGCGAGAAGGTGGTGGTGGCGCCAGAATTTTTGACGGGAGTCTACCGAAAAAAAATCAACGATCACTGCGAACTCATCCAGTCAACCTGTCAGCGTCTGGGTGCAGACTATATTCGTGTCATGACCGATGAACCCTTGGACACGGTGCTACATGCTTACTTGCGTCGACGCGAGACTCACCCGTTATGACGTTTCTTTTTCCCATATTTCTGGCGGGACTTGGCGCGATACTGCTGCCGTGGATACTGCACCGATTTAGTCGTGAGACGCCACCTGCAACACTATTTCCATCGACGCGTTTTCTGGAAGCCAGTCGAGCGCCGGTGTCGAGAAAAAAACGCTTACGACACTTGGGTTTGTTCAGCTTGCGAACGCTGTTTTTACTGGCACTGTGTTTGCTGTTCGCGCAACCATATTGCAGCACCGCTGCGAATCGGGCTAAGTCGCAGGCCAACACCTTTGTGGTCGTAGATCGATCCGCGTCCATGCAAGCCGGAGAGCGTTGGTCGAGAGCACAGAGCGGTGCAGCTGAGGCGTTACGTGAAGGCGCCTCATCGAGCGCCGCGGCTGCACCGTTGAACTCGGTTCAATTATTCGACATGGCGAGCACGCTTACAGCTCATGGTGAGTTGTCCAGCGATTTATCGCTTGCCAATGCCGCCTTGAGAGATCTTCAAGTGTCGGCCGAACCTGGCGATTACGGGATCATGATGCAACAGCTGGATACGCTGGCCGCTGAACAGGAATTGCCGGTGGATGTGGTGTTCATTTCCGATGCGCAACGCAGCAATTTGCCGTTGCAACCCCGGCAGCTTCGCACCCAGAACATCCGTAATTTCGCAATACAATCGGTGGCTGATAACGAAACCAATCTGGCTATTCAGGGCAACGCCAGTTCAACCGATGGCGTGAACGTGGCGGTGTCGCTACGTCTGTTGTTCAGCACCACCGCTGAAAAATTTGCCGATGCCCAAGTGGCTGACCTGATAGTCACTGCCGGTGAGCGAACGCTCGCATCCGAACAGGTAACCTTGCAGGCCAATGATCCTCAGGCTGTGGTGCTGGAGGATTTAATCTTGCCGTCAACCGATACCGATTTTTTAAATGCCCGGCTTATTGCGGATTCCACAGGCTCCGCTGATGCCTTATCTATCGACAGTAGCATCAATATCCCCGTGCAGCAGGTAACGCCTGTGGTGGTTGGCATGCGCGCTTTAGGGACAAGGATGCCGGCGGACGCGTCGTTATTTTTGCGCACCGCGTTAACCACGGATGCGATGGCTAGAGTGGTGAGCGCATCGGGCAGTGGAGCGGCGTTATCAAACGATGCCAAACATTGGATTTTGTTCAGTGAAGTGGATGAGTCCGGCGATTATGTTGTCACACCGGTTGTAGAGGATTTACTTAACGCCGGCGGTAACGTCATGTTGATACTGCAACCGAGTTCGCCGGAGTCAGACGAGCCGGATGAGGCGGAGGATTACATCGGTAGCGTTGACGTGGCGCACCCGCTGGCACTGGGTGAGCTTGATTGGCAGCACACGCGGATCTATTCGCCAGTGACGGTTAATCTTGAGCCTAATGATCGGGTGCTAATTCGCTCAGGGCAAGGCTTGCCGTTAATTATTGAGAGAACTCGGCACGACGGGCAAAGTCAAGGTAACGGCTCGACTGCGGGACGCTTCTTGATTGTTACTGACCCTCTGGATGGCATTGCATCCGATTTGCCGCTACAGGAAGTGTTTGTGGAATGGATAGCGCAGACCATTCAATGGTTCGATGCCAACAGTGCGTTTCCAACAACCCTTGAAGTGGGCGAGAGCGTCTCGTTACCGGCCAATGCACAGCTGCTAGCTCCCGACGGTCGGGCTATGCAGAGCTTGGCTGATGCCAGCAAGGCAACACGATTGTTGTTAAAAGAACCCGGTATTTATACTGTGGTGACCGGTGTTTCTGAACACACCATACAGGCCACTGTGGCTTGGGAGGAGTCAATCCTAGTGGCTATCGATAATGACTATATGGCTAAGTGGACACGAGGAGAGCTCAGCGACAGTGAGAGCACAGCGAGTGAGAACATGGACGCGACGGCGGATGAACTCGGTCAGCGAATTGTTGCATCGGGCAATGCACTAGAGACAGGATCCTCCCCAAGTGCTGCGGTTACATCCGAGCGACTGGGTCGTTCGTGGTGGCCGTGGCTGCTACCGTTACTGGCTTTATCATTGCTGACGGAATCCTTGTTGGCAAACCGACGACTGGCCGTTAGGCGAGATGGACTGTAATGGGCGCTAAAACGAAAACAGCTTTTGAACGCTACCTGTCCGCGATACGCACGCGAGAGCGGTTTCGCTTATCAGTCAGTGGGGGGCTAATTGTCCTGTTGACGATGGTAGCGATTGTAGCGATTGCCACTGCCCTAGGCACGCAGCGCGGCTTTACGCCAAATCTTGTGTGGGGCGCGCGAGCTTTGGTGATCTTGGCCAGCGCCGTGTTGTTGTATGGCTTCATTGTCAAGCCGTGGCGTAGCTTGTCGAAGGACCGTGGAACCACACTTATTGAAGCGGCGGATTCGGCCTTTGACGGTCGAGCAGAAACCTGGCTCAGTATGTTGAATAAAACACCCAACCACCCGTTCCTTGAGCCCTTGGGTGACGATGCGATGCGGGTAGCGACGCGAGTTCCAAATAAAAAAGTCATAAAAACCGGTGCCATTGGATGGCCTGTGCTTGGGCTGTTGGTATTGATTGGTGCCGGTGTCAGTTTTGTCGAATACGCCAGCACCGCGTGGCAAAACGGCGCATCCCACGTCATGTTCGGTTGGGCTAAATCGGGTTTGGTGGCACAACGCGATTTGCAAGTCACGCCAGGCAGCGTGGAAGTATTGTCCCGGGACGATGTGAACGTGCAAGCCTCATTGGTCGGATTTACCCGAGATAGTGTGTCGCTGGAGGTGAAATACGGTGACGGTGAGTGGCAAAGCACCGAGTTGACTGCGTTGACACCCGATCAGTTCGAATTCACCTTGTTTCGGGTTACAGAACCTTTGCAATACCGAGTCTCGGCCCAGTATATAGACAGTGAAATCTTTGCTATATCCGTTGTTGAACCGGCACGATTGGAAGGCATTACAGCGGCGATAACGTCGCCTGCATGGACCGAATTGGAAGCACAAGAGCGTACCAATGTTCGAAGCATCTCGGGGGTGAATGGCACCGAAGTAACGCTCGTGTTTGAAACCGATAAGGCGCTGACTGATCCTGTTCTGGTGATGGGTTTCACCAAAGTACCACTGACCCTCAACGGTAACAAGGCATCGGCCACGTTTACGATTACTGACAACACGACCTATCAACTTAAAGACCGATTGTTGGGTCGAGACGTGGACATAAGCCCCGTGCATCCGGTCAACCTGCGCGGCGATAATCCGCCGAACGTTAAGTTTTTGCTTCCGGGTAGAGATGTATCCGCCTCGCCAATTGAAGAGGTGGTGATCGGTCTGGAAGCGCGCGACGATTTTGGCGTCAAGTCCATCGAACTGTTGTACTCGGTAAACGCCGGTGAATGGCAGAGCCTGGATATGGGCTCAGATATGCTGAGTGAACACGTGTTCTACCTAGAATCCATGGGTCCGGAAGGCTCTCCGTTAATACCGGGAGATTTAATTACCTACTACGCGCGGGTAACCGATCATGATCAAGTGGCAGAGACTGACATTCTGTTGATCGATGTGCGTCCGTTTGAACGTCGCTTCTCGCAAGAAAGCAGTGGCGGTGGAGGCGGCGGTGGTCCGGGCAACGAAGGCTCTGACATATCCAGCCGACAAAAAGAGATTTTACTGGCCACTTGGAATTTGTTGCGCGCATCCGAAGCTGCCGGTGGGGATACCAGTGGTCAGCGTGATAACGCTGTGTTACTCGCTGAGATGCAAACTCGCCTGGCAGAACAGGCCATCACACTGGCGGATCGCTCTGAGGCTCGTTCATTAACCGACCAAGGTGAATTGATACGCGAGTTCGTTAATTATTTGCGCGAAGCGGTTGAATCGATGCAGCCCTCGGCAGAGGCATTAAATGAATTGACGTTTCAGAAAGCCATTCAACCACAACAGCGGGCCTTGCAGTTATTGCAACGCGCCGAAGCCTTGTTTAACGACATCCGCTTAACAGAACAATCCAGTCAAGGCGGGCAGGGTGGTCAGCAGGCTGGTCAAGATATGGCCGAGATGTTCGAGCTGGAGATGGATCTTGAGCGCAATCAGTACGAACAACGAGAGCGCGCACCAACACCGGAAACTGGCGAAGCTGAAGCTTTGGACGATGTGTTTGAAAAGCTTGCTGAATTGGCCCAGCGCCAGCAAGAGCTCAGTGAGCAAGCCGCTAATAATCAGCAGCTTAGCCGAGAACAGCGGTGGCAGCAGGAACAACTGGCGCGAGAAATCGAACAGCTCCAGCGTGAGCTTGAAACGATCGAACAACAAAGCGGGGCCGTCCCGGAAGAGTCGTCGCAACAAGGCGGTGAATCGGGCGAAGGACAATCCGCAGGTGAGTTGGGTGGCGAATCGGGCGAAGAATCCACCAGTGGCGAAGGCGGTTCAAGCGGTGACTCGCGCGAGGGGGAATCCAGCAACGAAGACGTCACGCGTTTGCGTGAGCAACTCGAGCAAGCCAGACAAGCCATGCGAGAAGCTTTAGATGCAGCCGACGACGGGTCAGAATCCTCTGTAGGTACTGACGCTGAAGAGGCAGCCGGTGACGGTGAAGACAGCACCGGTGGTGATGGCGGTGATTCAATTGCAGGTGAGGCCGGTGGTCTGGATACCGAATCCTCAGCCGCGGCTGAGGACGCCAGTGAATCCTTGCAGCAAGCGCTGGAGGAGATTTCTCGCAATCGCGCCAGAGACTTGCAAGAACGCATCGCTGATGCAGCCATTGAGGCCGACAACATACTCGTGGAACAGCGTGAAACTGAAAATGAGATTCGGCAAGCGGTTGAACGAGCTGCAAATGCACGCGAGGCAGGTCGTTACACCAGCGGTATGCGTCGACAGGAAGCCGAAGCACTTGCCCAGCGAAAATACGATTTGCAGCGAGCCTTGGAAGACGTACGTAATGATGTCAAAGCGTTAAACGAACGCTTTGACAGTTCTGCGCGCAGCACGGCGGAAATGCTGAAAGAGGCAACCGATACACTAGAGGAGAGTGAAGCGGAACTGATGTTGGGCATCGCCGGTGACGGAATCTCTGACGGGTCATTTGCAACCGTGTTACCCGGTGAAAGCCTAGTAACGAATTCAATCCGCGAGTTTCGCGATCGCCTGAACGAGGCGCTGGATGAAGCGGGTGTCGAGTCGTTGAGTACCGCATCGGAAGGCCAACAACTCGCCGATGCATTGCAACAGTTGCAATCAACCCGTCGACTGCTTGAACGTCAAGGTCAAGGCGAAGGTCAAGGCGAAGGTCAAGGCGAAGGTCAAGGCGAAGGTCAAGGCGAAGGTCAAGGCGAAGGTCA
>CALFBL010000155.1 GCA_937951695.1 uncultured Granulosicoccaceae bacterium
AGCCTTGCTTGATCGATACCAAAAGAAAATTGAAGGCGGTGACGATTCTGAGGAAACCTTAACCACGGCCATTGCAGCCGCTTTTGGTAACAGTGAGTTAGAAACCGCTCAGCGATGGAATCGATTGCTGGTTCAGAACCACCCGGAATCCATTCAAGGGTGGGGGTACCAGTACAGTTTAAGTCTTAACGCGGCCGACATCCCGTCAGCGCTGTCAGCCGCAAAGACTTTGGTTGATCTTGAGCCGAATGGAGTCGCACACCGCACTCGACTGGCGCAGATTGCCGAATGGTCAGGTGATCCTGATCTGGCGACCAAGCAATGGTTATGGGTGAGTGAGCAGAAGCAAACACCTCAGTCGTTGGCAGAATTGATTCGCCTCTCCAAGGCTACCCTTCGTCCTGCGTTAACCGCGCAGGCATTACGCCAGCAGATGATGCGGAAAAAACCCAACGCTGAAGCGTTGGAGGAACTCATCGATGCCTATGAATTGGACGGCAAGCCGTATGTCGCAGTCGCTGTGATCGAGGAGTTGATGAAACGTCACGGAAATGATTCATATCAGATGAAGCGGCTGGCACAGTTGCATCAGTATCACACCTATTTCGATAAAGCGAATCGTGTATGGCAACGCTATGAGAGTGTTTTCGGTAAAACCGTTGAGAGTCAGTTGTACCGGATGGAGCTGGAATGGCGCATGGGCAGATCTGAAATCGCGGAACAGACTGCGTCCGGTATTCTGGCTCTGGCTAACGATGATCCACAAGCACTTAATGACGCAACAGAGTTCCAGATAAAACTGTTAGCAGAGATCGCATGGCGTAATGACATTACTGAATTCAGCGAATTACTAGGGCCACAACTTGAACGATTGGAAGACGAGGATCGGCGGTATGTGGAGCTCGAGAGAGAAATAGAGATTGCGATAAAAAAAGGCCGATTCGATCAAGCTCTAGCGAAGGCTGAGAAAGTCAGTGTTGATCTAAATAACTATAGAAGCTGGTTGTTGCATATGCGAGTGATAATTCTTGCCATGCGAGACAGCGACGATAATGCAAAAGCCTATGAGCTAGCCATGCAGCGCTACCTGGTAGACAGCGCACTGACTTCAAAGTTAAGCAAGAGTAATGACTATTGGATGTTGGTTGCGCAGTATCAATTGATTCGAGGCGACCGAAGGGCGACAGCTCATGCGTACCGATCGATCTTGTCAATCCATCCGAAAGATCCGAACGCCTTGGCGGGTTTATTGTGGATGTTCATAAGCGACAGGAATACATCAGAAATTAAAACGTTTATTGAAAAGTACGAACCCTTGGCTGAGAAGACCCCTGGGTTATGGACAGCGTTTGGGATTGCCTATATGCAGATTGGCAAACCTTCGCGCAGTTTGGCCTGGTTCGAACGACAGTTAGATGTTATCGAAGCGGATTACTCGCTGTTGTTGACCTATGCAGATGTGTTGGAAGGCGCGGGTCGCACTGAGGATGCCCTGAAAGTACGTCGCTATGCAATCAATGTGCTGCGTCCGTTACTTGCCGACGGGGTGGGTGAGAATCAAGACGAACTGCTTCAACAGTACGCCCGCATGGTGTCTCAGTTTGGTTCTGCTGATCGAAAAGAGCGTTTTATGTTGGGTGTGCTTCAGCCCTCGGAAGATGCTGACGTCTCCAAAACTGAATTTTGGCAACAAGAGATGGCCATTTCCTGGTTGATGGCTACTCAGCGTCAGGATGTGGCGCGGGTGATTCTCGCCAAGCTGCACGAGCAACGGATTGAAGCACCTGCTTGGCAAGCATTGGCGGTTGCGATGAAGCAAAACGACTTGGATGTGGTGGCGCAAATTGTTCAGCAGGGGCAGGGCATATCGGTGGGTGACAACTTACTTGCACTGCGTAAACTTGGGCGTGAGAACGACGCATATTCCATGGCCGTGAACGCCCTTCAGTCAGGCTTGTCGGGTAGCGATGGGCAGATTGCTGCTGATACCTTTCGATCTTTGCGTGAATATCGCCCGGGCTTTGCTGGAGCCGGTGTGAACAGTACCGTTTCTCCCAGTGTGGATATTCTAAAATCCTCGGTATCGGCTCGCCATACCTTTGCAGGAACGACTCTGGGCATCAGCGTTGATAGTAGTCTCAGTCAATTTAATTCCAGCCGGTATCCGTTATCAAGTGATGATGATCGCAGCGAGCTAGCGGTTACCCTTCACTACGGGGATGCCAGGTTTTACTCTCAACTGACTGCAGGATACCTATCAGACGATCAAACAGACCGAATCTACGCAGAAGCCGGTGTAGGCGGACACTTTGGTAATGGCAGACATGCTTACAATCTGGAGCTGGCAACTAATGAAGCCCCCGACGCTTCCACTTTATTGAACCTACGAGGCAAACAGAGTCGAGCATCGGGCCGTGTGGATCTCAGTGTTGGCGGAATGGGCTTTGTACGACTCGGTGCCGAATTCAGGGATATTACAACGCGTATTTCTGAGCGCAAGGTTGCCCGTGGCATCAGCGGATCGGCCGAAGTCGGTATCCGGGGCTCTATTGGAACTCACAGTTGGAGTGGCAGTGTCAGCACCAGTACGGCCGCCTTTGATCGAGCCGATGAAGTGCCCTCCGAACTGGATTTAAATGATGAAATTACTCTTGGTGAAGTGATTGGTGAGAACGCTTCGACGCTTTCCATCGGCGCGTCTTTATCTCGAGGAAACGTAGCCGGTAACTATCCGCAAGTGAGCTCGCCGCGGTATTACCTGAACGCTCGAGCTGGTCAGCGATGGCCGGAGAACAGTTTCGGTGTGCAATTCGATGCAGGCGCCGGTATCAGAATTATCGGTGGCGATGAGCTCAGCATCCGATTTTCCCATGATGGTTTGGTCACCGATATCGTTGATCAGGGAACCTCGCGATTCGGTCTGAACTACCGCTACCACTTCTAGTGAATTCGGCCAAGCGGGGTCGGTTTGTCCCCAACTTGCCCGAGCAGTTCTGTATGCTCCGATGGGATGAGCATACACAACATACATCCCAGCACCCTAGTTGCAAAAGCCGACGACTTTCTCGACACAACGACAGGCGCAATAGTGCCAGCGATCCACCCCTCCACTACCTTTGCGCGAAACGATCAATATGAGCCGATCAACCCGGCAAATGTCTACACCCGCGACTGTAACCCAACATTCATTCCTGCCGAAAACGTTATTGCCAAGCTGGAAGGCGGGGAAGGCTGTGCGTTATTTTCCTCAGGCATGGCCGCCGTCGCCGCGGTGTTTTATACGCTACCTACCGGTTCTCACGCAGCCATCCCGGAGTCAATGTACTGGGGTGTTTTGTACTGGGTCAGAGCTTTTTGCGATCGTGTTGGCATACAGCTTAGTGAATACGATCCGTCCAGCGTGGCCAGTTTGGAGGCGGCGCTCGAAGGGCACGCAAAAACAGATTTGATTTGGGTTGAAACCCCCTCGAACCCGTTAATGGGAGTGACGGATCTAACCGCTGCGGCCGCTGTTGCCATTCGGGTGGGGGCCGTGATGGTGGTCGACAATACCGCAGCCACACCGGTGTTTACAAAACCGATTGAACACGGCGCTCATATCGTGATGCACTCGGCGACAAAATCGTTAAACGGTCATAGCGATGTGCTGGCTGGAGCCCTGGTGACTGCGGATTTGAATTCAGCGACATGGAAAGCGATTCTTCAGGAACGCCACGGTGCTGGAGCCTTGCCAGGCTCATTTGAAGCGTGGTTGTTGCAGCGGGGTTTACGCACACTGTATTTACGGGTTGAGCGGGCCGCCAGCACGGCGCAACAACTGGCTGAGCAGTTACATCAGCACAGCGCTGTATCGTTGGTGCGTTATCCTGGTCTCGTTTCCGATCCAGGCCACCTTACTGCGAAAAAACAAATGCACGGCGGGTTCGGCTCTTTGCTGTCTTTCGAAGTAAACGGCGGGCGCCGCGAAGCGCTAGCGGTTGCGGGGGCGTTGCAATTAATCGTTAGTGGAACCTCTCTGGGTGGGGTGGAGACATTGATCGAGCATCGATACACTGTTGAGCCACCTGAGACAGAAATACCCGAAAACTTATTGCGCTTAGCTGTGGGTATTGAAGATCCCGATGATTTATGGCACGACTTGAAACAAGCGCTCAATAAAATCGCATAATAGACCCCAGTTAACAGTGACTATTGAATACAAAGAGGAGGTCGGTTCCGTGCACGTAGGCTTTATAGGATTGGGGAACGTTGGCGGTAAGTTAGCCGGCAGTGTTATTCGTAATGGGTTGCCGTTAACCGTATTGGATCTGGACAAAAGCGCCGCCCAGCCGTTGCTGGATCAAGGAGCCTTGTTCGGTGATAGCGCAAAGCAAATGGCTGCAGACTGCGATCTTGTCATCACCTGCTTACCGTCACCGGCGGCCAGTGCTGCGGTGCTCGAGAGTGACGGCGGCATTCTCTCAGGCGTGACCCCGGGTACGGTGTGGGCGGAAATGAGTACGACCGATGAGTCCGAGGTGTTGCGACTTGGCGCTAAGGTACAAGCCGCTGGTGGCTATGCGGTAGATTGTCCGGTTAGTGGGGGTTGTCATCGAGCCGCAACCGGGAACATCGCTATATTCGCTGGTTGCGATCGCAAAACTTTTGATTTGATGTTGCCGGTGCTGACAAAAATGGGCCGACGGGTACTGCATACGGGCGAACTGGGTTCGGCGTCGAAGTTAAAGGTAATGACCAACTATCTGGCCACCGCAAACTTGCTTTCTCTATGCGAGGCGTTGACGACCTGCAAAGCGTCTGGGCTGGATTTAGCAACAACCTACGAAGCCATTCGTATCTCCAGCGGTAACTCGTTTGTGCATGAAACCGAGAGCCAAGTCATCTTGAATGGTTCACGCAATATAAACTTCACCATGGATTTGGTACTAAAAGACATTGGCTTGTTTCAGGCCATGGCTGAACAACACGGTGTTCCGTTGGAGATCAACCCCTTGATGATTGATATCATAAAAGACGGCGCGGCGCGTTACGGACAACGCGAATGGTCGCCCAATATCATTCGGCGATTGGAAGATTCGTGTGGCCTTAAGGTCGTCGCTGATGGTTTTCCCGCAGATATCATCGACGATGAGCCCGAAGAGCCGGGTTACGAGATTCGACCAAAGTCAGCGTAGCGACAGACAGTTGATTCGTTGATTTTTTCTTTACGTGCGATCCGCATTGGAGTTGTCATGAAATTAGTTCGATACGGGAAACCTGGTGTAGAAAAGCCAGGGTTAGTCGATGAAAACGGTGCTGTACGAGATCTGTCTGGTAAGATGACAGACATCGCTGGCGCCTCTCTAAACGCATCCGCAATGGAGGCAATACGACAACTGGATCCGTCCTCGCTACCTTTGGTTGAAGGGAAGCCGCAAACCGAGCTTCGATTGGGTCCTTGTGTTGGGGGTGTGGGTAAGTTTATTTGTATCGGTTTAAATTACGCCGATCACGCCGCAGAGTCTGGTCTTGAAATTCCCCCTGAACCGGTTATCTTTAACAAATGGACATCAGCAATCGTCGGGCCTGATGACGATATACAAATTCCCCGCGATTCAACCAAAACCGATTGGGAAGTTGAATTGGGTGTGGTGATAGGCGATGCGGGAAGTTACATCGACGAGGCGGACGCGATGAAGCACGTGGCCGGTTTTTGCGTCGTCAACGATGTGTCCGAACGGGAGTTCCAGATTGAACGAAGCGGCACCTGGGACAAAGGTAAAGGTTGCGACACTTTCGGTCCGCTTGGACCTTGGCTGGTCAGCAAAGATGAAATTGCTGATTGCGATGCGCTTGATATGTGGCTGGATGTGGATGGTAAGCGTTACCAATCAGGTTCCACGTCCACCATGGTGTACAAGGTGCCCTTCCTGCTCGCCTACTGCAGTCGCTTTATGAGCCTACAGCCCGGTGACATTATTTCAACCGGCACACCTCCTGGGGTAGGGATGGGACAAAAGCCACCGGTGTATTTGCGCGGCGGTGAAACCATCCGATTGGGTATTGATGGGTTAGGGGTGCAAACTCAATCGGTTAAGGCGTTCACTCACTAATCGTCAGCTGACCGATTATTAGCGAAATAATCCATCGCTGACAGATTCCCGGCACCGCCAGGGATACGGGTGGCAGATCCTCCCACGTCAGGGATGACGTGGGAAAATCAATAGCGATGATTTAAAATGGCCGTGCTGACTCTTCGGATTTAGGACAGAGTTAGGATTATTCAGCTTTCATAGCACCAGGACCAGGAACGGCTTTCTCTGGGCATTTGCCAAGAATGATCATCCCCAGTACTTCGTCTTTGGTGACATCTTCGGTTCTGGCGTGGCCGACGATTTCTCCATTTTTCATCACCGTGACTCTATCGGCCAGATCGAACACATCGTGTATGTCGTGGCTGATCAGGAAGATTCCGATACCGTCTTTTTTCAGTTGGAGGATCAGCTCTGCGACTTGTGCCGTCTCTTGTGGTCCAAGTGCTGCTGTGGGTTCATCCATCACCAGTATCCGGGCGTTGAATAAAATGGCTCTGGCGATTGCCACTGATTGTCGTTGCCCGCCTGAGAGTTTCCTGACAGGTTCTTTAAAGCGTTGGAAGTTGGGGTTCAAACGACCCATAACTTTTCTGGCTTCAGCTTCCATTGCAACATCGTCCAGCGTGCCCCACGACGTTTGAAGTTCTCGTCCCAGATATAAATTGGCCGCTGCGTCGACGTTGTCTGCAACGGCCAAAGTCTGGTAAATCGTTTCAATGCCATAGGCTTTGGCGTCGCGAGGATTGTTGATGGTCGCTTTCTCGCCATCGATGAATATCTCGCCATTGTCGCGTGCATAGGCACCGGATAAAATCTTGACCAGCGTAGATTTGCCCGCGCCATTATGCCCCAGCAACCCGACCACTTCACCCGGATGCAATTCCAGTGAGGCATCATCGACGGCTTTGATTCCACCGAACGAGATCGACAGATTTTTCAGCTCGACCAATGGAGCTGACGTTATGTATTTTACTTGTGCTGTGTTCATATCAAAGCCCGAGTTAATCTGCCCGTCGGCGGTAGAGGGTGTCGAGGAACACCGCTAGCACCAACACAATACCAACAACCATCTGTTGAACGGCTGCGTCGAAGCCGATTAACACCATGCCAGTTTGCAAAGACTGCATAACGACTGCGCCCAGAATGGCGCCGTAGATGGTACCCAGCCCACCGGCGAGTGATGTTCCGCCAATTACCGCTGCGGCAATGACATAGAGTTCGTCGAACGTACCCAAGGCGTTAGTGGCTGAATTCAATCTTGCGCTGGCAATCACCGCTGACAATCCGGCTAGTGCACCCATCAACGCGAATACTTTCAGAGTGACCCAACGAACATTAATTCCGGCGAGTTCTGCAGCTTCCGGATTGCCACCAATGGCAAAGACATAGCGACCAAAACGCGTTCGGGTGGCGAGAAACGTCATGGCAATACCCACGCCCAGCATAATGAGCACTGGGATGGCAAAACCGTGCGATATGATCAGATTTCCGTCGGGATCAAGATTGCCTGCAGCGATCTCCCGTCTAACGATTCCTTTCGGCCAAGGGTAGGCGTTGACCAACACAACGAAGCCGATGATCATGGCGCATCCAACAACGCCAAGGAACCCTTCAGCCCAGAGCGGGCGGAGGGGAAATTGAAATCGTTTGCGCTGACGTCTACCGTTCCATAATGAAATGAGCACCCCGATACAGGCCGCGATACCGATGGCCCAGCTTGCGGTTGAACCAACCGAACCGTAGGGGCCGCCACCGAGCTTGGCGAAGGTAACGTCAACCGGAGATATGGTTTCACCACGCGCCAGTAAATAAGCCGCGCCTCGCCAGATGAGTAGCCCGCCCAATGTGACGATAAAAGCGGGTATGCCGAGGTACGCTATCAGGTAACCGTGGAAGGCACCGATCAATGCACCCATTGCGATGCCACACAGAACTGCGATAACCCAGATCATCGGGTGACCTAAGCCTAAAAATTCTGGCAGTACCCAGACTTGCACGATGGCCATGAACATGGCGCAAAAACCCAGTACCGAGCCTACCGACAGATCGATGTGACGGGTGACAATGACTAACACCATACCCGTGGCCATGACACCTATCGAGGACGTTTGAACGGATAGGTTCCACAGGTTTCTTGGTGTGAGAAAGGCACCGAAGCCTTTTGCTACCAGGCCGTATACATGGAAGCCAATCCAGATGAGCGCCAATGCTCCGATCATGCCCAACAAGCGTGAATCAATTTCTGTGGCACGCAGAAAGTGTCTGATCCCGCTTTCCCGTTTGTCCTTAAAGAGGCCCTTGGTCGATGAGGGTTCACTCACAGATAAATTCTCGATTTAGGTGATTAGATTCCATCGATTGCATCGCGGATCCAGAAGATGAACGAGGGAATGCTGTAGCAGTAGTGGTGTTGGTTTGTGCCCGGGTAGGGACTTGACGTTAGAGTAATTCATCCTTGAATCACTCTAACTGTTTCAATCAATCCTGCACACATTACTATGTCAGAGCTGAATGACTATACTAACTTTGCAGCATTTTTTAACAGCCAGATACACCGTCTGCTGCACCTTCACAGACTTTGTCTTTCTCAATCCAGCCTGCGTCAATAACCAATTCGAGGTTGGCATTGGTAATCGGTACTGGAGCGAGGAAGATCGCGTTCATCTCAACGCCCTTAGCGCCACCGTCAAACTTCACCGCATCCGGGATATCAGCACCGTCGGTTCCATCAGCGAGCATCGCTGCGATGTTACCGGCCGCTTTGCCGAGCTCACGTGCGTCTTTCCAGACCGAAACGGTTTGTGTGCCGCGAGCGACTCGGTTAAGAGCTGCGTGATCACCATCCTGTCCAGACACCGGTACAACCATGCCTTGAGCAGAGAGGGCTGCGATAACGCCACCTGCCATGCCATCGTTTTCGGAGACAACCGCGTCGACGTTGTTGTCATTTGCGGTCAGGATCTGTTCCATGTTTTTCTGCGCGTTGTCTGGCTTCCAACCATCGGTGTAGCTTTCGCCCACGTTCTT
This sequence comes from uncultured Granulosicoccaceae bacterium, assembly GCA_937951695.1. GTDB lineage: Bacteria > Pseudomonadota > Gammaproteobacteria > Granulosicoccales > Granulosicoccaceae > Granulosicoccus. Next base: position 9,102 of record CALFBL010000155.1, read on the forward strand.
GATGTCGCCAGCATCCATAGCATCTTGCAAGACTTCCATGATGCCTGCGAACAGAAAATCAGCGTTCGGATCGCCTTTGTCGCCTTTGATAAAGGCGTAGTTACCGGTAGGCTGTGCTTCCAGAACAGCGCGAGCCTGCATGCGACCCACTTCGATGTTGTCGAAGGTGATGTAAAACGCTCTTTCGTCTTCGATCAGTCGATCGTAGCCCACAACTGGAATACCTTCGGCATCGGCTGCGTCCACAGCAGGCCCGATAGCGCCAGAATCTACCGCCAGTATGATCAGCGCATCTGCGCCTTGAGCGATCAGATTTTCTACATCAGTTTGCTGCTTGCCTGCCGAGGATTGTGCATCGGCTGAAATGTAGGTGTCTCCGTTGGCTTCGATGGACTCGATCATCGAGGCTTCATCAGTTTTCCAACGTTCTTCCTGGAAGTTCGACCACGACACGCCAATGATTTTATCTGCGGCGACAGCAGGGCCTGCCACCAGCGCAACCGTTGCTGAAGTGGCCAGCAACAATCCGACTAGAACTTTCATCTTGAATTCCTCATGAGGTTAAGTGCCAGGCTTGTGTCGCCTGGTTTTTGTAAATCAGCTGGACTAATTCCCAATTTTTCTGGGAAATATCCGTCGTTTTAGGGTAATGTCTGAGCTGCAGGGTTATTTTTCCCGACAGTCGAGATAATTAAAACGTAAGCCCGAGCGAATGTCAAACTGAAATGAAAAAAATATGAGTGAAATGAAAAAATATGAACTTGTGAAAATCGAGCGAGCGAGACCCACGCGACAAAAAACTGAACAGCGTTATTCGAACCCGCAAAACTTAACCTCAAAAATCCAGACTTAACGTAATCAAGATGATTTCCTCCACTGAAATGCTGCGCCACCAGAATCGTGCTCATGTACTGGCCGGGTTGCGCGAACTTGGGCCGTCGGCGCACACCACATTGAGCGAATGGAGCGGTTTGAGTTCGGCCAGCGTGTCATCGATCACGGCAGAACTGGAAGCAGAAGGGGTGCTGGCAAAACTTGAGCATGTCGCCAGCAGCGGGCGAGGGCGGCCTCGTGTTTTGTTGGGTCCGAACGCAACGTTTGCCTACGTGGCTGCCATTCGTATCACCACAGAAGCGGTGGAATACTCACTCGTTAACTATGCGGGAACCTTGGTCGATCGATTTCACGAAGCCCGGCCGGCGAAAGAAAAAGCACCGAAACACTTTCTGGAGCGAATTAAGCGCTGTGTTGCCCGATTGGCCGAACGCAGCGGCTTGGATGGCGCTTCTATTCAGCTAGTGTCGATCACCACGAAAGGTGTGGTAGCGCCCGATAGCCCAACCTTAATCTGGTCTCCGGTATTTGGCGATAAGGCGATCGATTTTGCTGCTGAGTTGCAAGAGGTGACCGCTGCGTGTGTGTATCTGCATAATGAAACAACGTTCTCTGCACAGGCGGTGTCGCGGCGCGTACACCGACAAGATGCAGCCTTCGATAACGGGCATCGAATCGCTGTGCTGTCACTCGGTCAATCGATTGGTCTGGGTGTGGCAACACTAAAGTCTCACGGTCGTGTCTCCTCGTTTGCACCGCCGTTCGGACACATGATCGATCAACCGCAAGGCAGTCTTTGCCGTTGCGGTTCAAACGGTTGTGTAGAAGCTACCGCTGGGTTTCACGGGATTTTACGAACCGCTTTTGATGGTCCTTCCGATACGGTGCCAGCGCGCATCATTCCGTTGGCTGAAATGGATAAGCTGGCCGCCCGAGCTCGAGGCGGAGAGCACAGTGCCGAGTACGCGTTCCGTTGTGCGGGAGATTGTCTGGGTCTGGCGTTGGCCCGCTTGAGCAGTTTGTTGGGAGTTGCGCAAATCTCGATTACCGGTCACGGGGTGCGTTACATCGATTTATTGCTGCCAGGGATCAATCGCGGTCTTGAGCAAACCATGCAGGCTCGTCAGGGGCGTTTGCCGCAGGTGCACATCGAACACGATGAAACGCACCTGGTGCACGAAGGCAGTACGCGGTGGGCTTTGGCGACTCTTGATGAAACTCGTGTAGCCACCCGCCAGCTGTCGCATTTGCAGGTGGTGGGTTAAGCTATGGTAGGTATTTTAAAAAAGAAGCGCTCGCCGCTTGTGGTTTTTGGCACAGGGCTACTGTTGGTCATGACTGCATCGGCCGATAATAGAGTGCCTTGGGCAGAAGTGACAACAGCATTGGGTGCAACGGGGGAATTGCCGTCAGGGCGGTTGGGAAAACGGGCACTTTTCTCCTTAAACGACACCGGGGAAGCATTGTTCGAAGCACAGTTTACCCCGCTCGATGGTGCGGGGCGTCCCAATGCCACGCAAGCGATCATTCCGACCAAGTCTCGCCGGCCCAGAGAGCACGCACTGTTCAGAACATCGGGTCCTGACGCTACCGCTTGTGTGTCGTGTCATAACCAACCGGTGGTTGGTGGTGCGAGTGACTTTGTCACGAACGTGTTCGTCTCCGAAGGGTTTAATCAGGCAGATTTCGATTCGATCGACCCGCAGTTCTCTAATGAGCGCGGCAGTAATCATTTAATGGGGGCCGGTTTAATCGAACTGCTGGCCCGTGAGATGAGTGCGGAGCTGGCATCGATTCGATCGCAGGCGTTGATGGATGCACGCGACGCCAACACCGCTGTTCGTCGAGCATTAACAACCAAAGGCGTAGCGTTCGGCTACATCACTGTTTTCGCAGATGGGCTAGCGGACCTATCCGAAGTGGATGGGGTGGACCCAGATCTGGTGGTGCGACCGTTCAGTCAAAAAGGGGTGATCACGTCTCTGCGGCAGTTCACCATCAACGCGATGAATCATCATCATGGTATGCAAGCGCAAGAGCGATTTGGCTTGGCCGTCACCGGCAGTGATGACTTTGACGAAGACGGTTATCGCAATGAGCTGACGCCGGCCGATGTCTCGGCGCTGGTTGCCTGGCAGGCCACGTTAGAGCCGCCGATTCAGGAGTTACCGATGGATGAGGCATGGGTGGCGGCCGCGCAGCGTGGCGGTCAAGCAATAGCCGACTATGGCTGTGTCGAGTGTCACCGGGCGGCCTTGCCACTTGAGTCACTGGATTTTCACGACCCGGGTCCGCTGGACCTTGTCGGCACCTTATCGGTGGCTGATGTGGCAGAGCCCGCCATATACGATTTGTCATTAATGTATTGGTCGGATACGTTACCGCGCAACGAAGACGGCCATGTGATGGTGCCGCTATTCGGGGATCTGAAACGTCATTCAATGACCGATCGAAAGAACAACCAACTCGGTAACGAGCAACTCTCGCAACGCTTTGTCGATCGAACCCGTTTTATGACCGCTGAACTGTGGGGTGTCGGATCAACCTCACCTTATGGGCATCGTAACGATTATGTATCGTTGATTGAGGTGATTCTGGCTCACGGGGGCGATGCAAAAGCGTCGCGTGACGCTTTTGCGGCGGTGGGTAAAGAAGCGCAGCTGGATGTGGTGGCCTTTCTTAAAACCCTCAAGATAGAACCGTGATAAGTCCGGCACAAGCGTGGGTGACGTTATCGCAAATCGTCGTGACCATCGCATTCGCGATTGGGGTAGCGGCGACTGCCGACACCCAAAATACCACTGACACGCGCGGTAACGCGCATTCGTTAGTCGTGCCCACACTCATTGAGCAAGGCAAGGCCTCGGGCATTGAACATCAATACACCGGGTCATGGGAATTCTTTGTCGGCGGTGGTGGGGCAGCGTTTGATTGCAACGGTGATCGATTGCCCGATGTGTTTCTGGCTGGCGGTGAGTCGCCTGCAGCGCTGTACAAAAATACTGCCAGCACCGGTGGTGATTTGCAGTTTGAACGAGTGCCGCTGGACTTAAGTGATCGAGAGAGTCGTTCGGTCACCGGCGCTTATGCCTTGCACTTGGACAATGATCGTTATATCGATCTGGTGGTGCTTCGGGTGGGTCGAAACCTGTTGTTAAAAGGCGATGGTGATTGCGGCTATAGCAAAGCCAATCGGCGTTTTGCGTTTGACGGTGGGCGGGAATGGACGACGGGTTTTTCCGCTGTGTGGGAGCGCGAATCGCATTTTCCAACACTGGCGTTTGGCAACTACATTGATCAGTCTGCCCCGGGTTCGCCTTGGGGGACCTGTCATGAAAATGTACTGTTACGCGCATCGAACTCAGCAAAGGGTGTTGGGAGGTCATCGGTCGATGGTGATTCGTCCAAACCGTTTGAAGAACCGGCCTACAACAACGCGATAGCGCTTGCCCCCGGTTTTTGCAGTTTGTCGGTGTTGTTCACCGATTGGAACAACAGCGGCGAGCCAGCGTTGCGTATTACTAACGACCGACAATACTATCGCGGTGGCGAGGAACAATTGTGGCGGATCCCTGCGCACGAGCAACCCGATTTGTACGATACATCCGATGGTTGGAAGCGGTTGACTATCTGGGGCATGGGCATCGCTGAAGCCGATTTGAACAGCGACGGCTATCCGGAATACGCCTTATCGTCGATGGGCGACAACATGCTGCAACAGCTTGACCCAGAAGCCGAGGAAGATCAACCGCACTATCAGGACGTAGCGTTTGATCAGGGCACCACAGCACACAGGCCCTACGAAGGAGACGACAGCAAACCTTCCACCGGATGGCATACCGAGTTTGCCGACTTTAATAACGACGCTCGAATTGATTTGTTTATCGCCAAAGGTAATGTCAGTTCAATGCCGGATTTTGCCCGCGTTGATCCTGATAATTTGTTGTTGCAACATCCCGATGGCGGGTTTGTTGAGGCCGGTGCTCTCGCGGGGATCAATTTGCCCACTAAAGGACGTGGAGCTTTGGTAGCAGACTTCAACGCTGATGGGCAGCTTGATCTGATCGTAATCAATCGAGAAGCACCGGTCAGTGTGTTTCGTAATAGTGGTGTGGCAGAGCACTGGGGCACAAGACCTTTGGGCAATTGGTTGGCCATTGAACTACAGCAACCGGATCAGAACCGACTAGCAATCGGCGCTCGTGTTGTGGTGAAAACCGGCAATTTGTCCCAGACCCGAACCGTCTCGGTGGGCGGTGGGCACAGCGCGGGTGTCAGTGGGTTTGTACACGTGGGGCTCGGGGTGGCCGAGCGTGCCTCGGTGCGTGTGCGCTGGCCTGACGGTAAGTGGAGCCATGAGTATCGCGTGTTTGCCAATCATCATGTGGTCTTACAGCGCGAAGTTGCAGACGCGGTTTACTGGTACCCGGACACGGTTCGCTAACGCCTGGCTTATCGGCCGCTGCTGTTAAGCACGGCTCCGACAGTGCCTAGTAAAATCCGCACATCTTCCAGTAGAGTCACCTTGCGCACGTAGTCGAGGTCCACGTGCACGTTTTCGTGCAACAGTTGCGAGCGCAGGTCACTGATTTGCCACAGGCCGGTGATGCCGGGGCGCACCATGTGTCGTGCGTGACTGCGAATGCCAAAACGTTCCGCCACACTTAGAATCTCCGGGCGTGGACCGACCAGACTCATGTCACCTGTGAGTACATTAATCAGTTGCGGCAGCTCGTCTAGGCTGGTTTTACGCAGCAAGCGGCCAAGCGCCGTGTGTCGAGGGTCATTGTCGGTTTTATGAGTCAAACGACGGTTAGAACCATCAAAGTCGTTTTCACCGAGATAATCGCCGCGCCGATCCGGGGTCATGGTTCGGAATTTATACATCGTAAAAGGTTTGCCCCACAAACCCACTCGGGTCTGCTTGTAGAACACCGGTGCGTCTCGATTGCGTAGATAAATCGCGGCGGCTACCATAAAACCGATGGGTGCAAGCACGATCAATGCTGAGCTTGCGGCAAATAAATCAAATACGCGTTTTCCCCAGACCGCGTAGGGGCCCAGAACCCGTGGGCAGGCATCGATCAATACGTTGCCGCT
>CALFBL010000156.1 GCA_937951695.1 uncultured Granulosicoccaceae bacterium
ACCTGTCCTGCGGCCAGGTGTAGCCCCCGCTATGGAGCCGCCCACTGAGTCTGATAACGATACCACTGAGGAACCGGTGGTCACCCCGCCTAGCAATCTGACCAATTCAGTGCCAGAGTCACCTGCGATGTTCGATTCAGAGCCAGAACCTGCTCCTACGGGGGGGCTTGAGACCGACAGTACAGCCGATAGTGGACCCAATCCGGTGCCTGTGCCGCTAGAGGTCTCCGACTCTGAGGGGCCAGACGCAGAACCTGAGGCAGCTCCGGTTCGAGTTGGCGGGGGCGCGGCAAGCTGGTCATTGTTAGTTGTTCTTTTGATATTGCTTGGTACAAAGCCCCGTGAATTGTGAAAAAAACCGAATATCGGTAAAAAGTTTGGTGTCTATCGGCCGTTACAAGAAAAGGATAGTTTTAGATAGTCGGTGGCACTAAATGTGACTGCTGACCCCATTGGTTCAGGCACAAAAAAATTCGCGACAAGGATGCGCTTCGAGACACCGTATGGCTGGCATGAGCAACAAACCGCTGGTAATGGTCGTCGACGACGACAATTCCACCCGGATGATGGCAACAGAATTTTTGTCGCAGGCAAATTTTGATGTTGTGGATTTCTCCAGCGGCATTGATGCACTCAAGCAGCTACCGCAGATTTCGCCTGACCTGATCTTGCTCGATGTAGAGATGCCTGAGATTGATGGATTTGCCGTATGTCGACGCTTGCGAAAGTGTCCGGGCTTTGAAAACACCCCCGTGCTGATGTTGACCGGTTTGAACAGCAGCGACAGCGTCGAACTCGCGTTCGAAGCCGGGGCGACTGACTTTGCTACCAAACCGATTAATTGGTCATTGCTGTGTCATCGGCTGCGCTATTTACTGCGCGCCTGGCAATCAGCGCAAGACCTGAAACAAAGCCAACGCAGCCTGGCTGTCGCTCAACGAATGGCGCAGATGGGAAACTGGCACCTATCGCTAACAGATAACTCGATGTATTGGTCAGAGCAGTTGTACGCTATTTTGGATGTTCAACCAACCGATCAACCACCGTCATTGGCGGGCTTTTTCGATTGTATCTGTATAAACGATCGAGAGCGGCTGCAGACGTGGTTGAATGACATCGTCGCGGCAAAAAATACCACCTACACCATCGACTTTTGCCTTTCCAATAGCGCGAGTGGTGAACGCTATGTTCACCAACTGGTTGAGCAAGAGACCGACGCAGAAGGCCGCGTTGTCAGTCTTAACGGGGTGGTTCAGGACCTGACAGAAAAACGCAGAACCGAACGCCGACTCGAACAACTGGCTCATTACGACAACGTGACCGAACTGCCGAACCGGACATTATTTCAAGATCGTTTGACCAGCTCGATTAGCGAAGCCAGTGTCGGCGATACAGCGCTTGCCGTGTTGTACGTTGATATCGATGACTTTAAGCTGGTGAATGATTCATTGGGGCATGCGTCCGGTGACATCATGTTGAATGAAATAGCGCGCCGAATCAGTAACTGCGTCGATGACACTAACGCAAGTGTTGCACGTATGGGGGCCGATGAGTTTACTATTCTGCTACCCAATCTGGATGGTTGCCACCAGGCCATTGACTTAGCGACTCGGTTACTGCGCGAGTTGGCCCAACCTTATTCGGCGATGGATGAGCAAATATTTTCATCCTCCAGTGTCGGCATCGCTTTGTTTCCTGATCACGGTGGGTGCGCTGAATCCCTGTTAACCAGCGCCGATATTGCTATGTCGGAAGCTAAGCGAGCGGGTAAAAATACGTACCGGTTACACGACGATAAATTGCATGCCGATACCCAAAAGCGATTCCGGATTGAGTCGTTAATGCGGCACGGCCTCGAGCGCGATGAGTTCCAAGTGTATTTCCAGCCGCAGATCGATCTGACCACAGGGAGGTTGTACTCGGCAGAAGCTCTGCTTCGTTGGGTCAGTCCTGAACTGGGATTTGTCTCACCCGGTGACTTTATCTCCATCGCTGAGGACAATGGTTTCATTGTACCGTTGGGCCAGTGGGTGTTGGAAACTGCCTGTAAGCAGGCCGTTGCTTGGCATGAAGCGAATTTTCCGATCACACAAGTTGCGGTAAACATCTCGGTGTTGCAGTTCGTTCGTGAAGACTTTACAGCTACTGTTGCGCGTATTCTCGCAGAAACCGGTCTTGCACCTGAAAAGCTCGAACTGGAAATCACCGAATCTTTACTGGCGTCCGACACCGTTTCAGCGGTTGACACCTTGCGTAAGCTGAAGGCGATCGGTGTGCAACTGAGTATTGACGATTTTGGCACCGGTTATTCCAGTCTGAGCCAACTCAAACACTTTCCGATTGATCGGCTGAAGCTCGATCAGAGCTTTGTTCAGGAGGTCACCACGAGCCCTGCAGATGCAGCCATAACGCGTGCGGTTATCGCAATGTCCAACAGCATGGATTTGAAACTGTTGGCCGAAGGTGTTGAAACCATGGAACAGCTTGATTTTCTGAAACGTTGTGATTGCGACGAGATTCAAGGCTTCTTGATTTCTAAACCCGCCCCGGCTAATGTTCTGGCAACTGAGATTGATGCGATTGAAGCCCTACTGAACAGTCTGTTTGACGCGCAAGGCGGCCTGCTGCAAGCAGCCTGAATTAAGTGCTAGCATGGCCGCATGCAACAGCACAATTCGACTATTCAAGCCCTGAAAGACGCTCTTGGTGATCGGGTGTCGACCGGGGACTCCATCCTCGACTTGCACGCCAGCGATGAGGCCCATTTTCATCCCCAGCGCCCTGATGCGGTAGCGTATCCTGAATCCACCGATGAGGTCGTCCAAATCGTTCGTCGATGCGCCGCCGATCACTGCCCAATCGTGCCCTACGGGGTCGGTACATCCCTTGAAGGGCACATTATTCCCGTGCAAGGTGGCATTACTGTTGACACCAGTCGCATGAACGCGGTACTCGAAATCCACAACGACGACATGGACGCGGTGGTGCAGCCCGGTGTGACACGAAAGCAGCTCAATGAAGCGCTGAAAGCAACCGGACTGATGTTCACTGTGGATCCCGGCGCCGATGCCACTCTAGGCGGCATGGCGGCAACGCGAGCCTCAGGCACGAATGCCGTTCGCTACGGCACCATGCGAGAGAACGTCATGGCGCTGGAGGTTGTGCTGGCCGATGGTCGCGTTATTCGAACCGGCACTCGGGCGCGAAAATCTTCAGCCGGCTACGACTTGACGCGCTTGTTCGTCGGCAGCGAAGGCACATTGGGGCTGATCACGGAACTGAGCGTTAGATTATTTGGCCGACCCGAAGCCACCGCAGCAGCCACCTGCCGCTTTGACACCGTCGAGGGCGCTGTCAATACGGTGATTTTAGCGATTCAATTGGGCATCCCGCTTGCCAGAATCGAATTCATCGATGCGTTATCTATCCGCGCGCTGAATCAATACAACGACGATATGAGCTTGGCGGAGTCACCGCACTTGTTTCTTGAGTTCCACGGCACCGAAGCCGGTGTGGCAGAACAAATCAACCAGGTTAAAGCACTTGCAAACGAAGGTGGCGCTGATGAATTTCAGTGGGCGAGAAAAACCGAAGATCAAACCGCTCTGTGGCGGGCCAGACACGACGCCTACTACGCCACCAAAGCCTTGCGCAACCGTTACGGTCATCTCAAAAGTACAATAATTATCATCTCTTATATATAACGTGTGCGTCCCTTCTAATAAAAAACCTATGGCACTTGCGCCATAATTTGTTCCGCTATCAAAGCTA
>CALFBL010000157.1 GCA_937951695.1 uncultured Granulosicoccaceae bacterium
AGCGATGTACGCTGGCATGCGCCCGCGCAAGGCATCAAGTACGATGCGTCCGGTTGGAGTGGGTTTTATGTCCCCCGGACCGATGGGCGTGGACGGGTTTACGATAACTACCGGTGCGCCCTGATCGGCAATCAGTTCAGACACGGCCTGTTCTGCGAGAAATTTCGAGCGTTTGTAGTGACCGATCATGTCAGATTCGGTGGTGGGGGACGACTCGTTCGCGACTCCCTCTTTTGATGGGGGTTTGATGGTCGCCACACTACTGGTGTAGACAACTCGCTGCACATCGGTATCCATGGCTGCGAGCACAACATTACGACTGCCTTCAACGTTTATCGAATACATAGTGTCGGGGTCGCGAACCCACAGTCGGTAATCCGCGGCGACGTGGTAAACATAGTGACACGAATCCATCGCCCGTCTTAGTGACGCGGCATCTCTGAGGTCTCCAATCGCTAACTCCACGGGAAGGTTCGATAGGTTTGACGTATCCGCGCCTTGACGAACAAACGCTTTGACGGGTTCGCCTTGTGCAGCCAAAGCGCGACACAAAGCAGCTCCAACAAATCCGTTGGCACCGGTAACGAGTGTGGTCATTTTGATTTCAGTGATAACAGTGCGGGCAGCAAAAGCAGCATGACTACCACGTTGATGATAAGACCGATGGTCAGTAGTTGCCCCATGCTAGCCATGCCCAGATGACTGGATATTGCGAGATTGCCAAAGCTCGCCAGTGTAGTGAAGCTGCTGTACAAAATGGCGCGCGCGGTGCTGGTGGTCAGCAAGCTGGTGTGTCCCTGCATGTGTTGTTCAGAGCGGTGCACCAGGTGAATGCCCGCGTCTACGCTGATGCCGAGCAACAGTGGCATGGCAATGATATTGGCAAAGTTGAACGGCATACCCAGTAACACCATTACTCCGGCGAGCAAGATCGCGGAGACGACCAGTGGTATCAATATGACCAACAGATTTTTTTTATCCCTAAGCAGAACCAGCAAGAAAGCACTGATGACTAACAGAGCGGTGATCAAGGCGGTTCGGAACGCAGAATATATCGTATCGCCGGAGCGCTCATTTACCACTGGAAGACCGGTGGCGTTTGCGGCGACTCCAGTAACTTCCTCGGCAAACTGTCGCGAGTTATCCGGATCGCTGACATCGTTAGCGGGAATCACCTGTAAGCGCTGTTGACCGGAAGCTGCAATCCAGCGCGCACGAAATTCTTCCGGAAAGCTATCCGAGTCCAGGGGTTGCGGGGACAGTTGCGAGGCTAACAGTTGCATCGCGTTGGGTAAATCGCCTAACACCGTGTGTTGAATACGGGTCAGAAATTTCTGCTGTGCACCGACATCGAGTTGATCCAGTTGCGTGATTATCGCATTCAGGCTCTCGTTAAGTGTAATTTTGTCGTCATGATTTGCTGTGTTGTCGATGTGGGTCAAAGTCTCTTGCAGTGACTGTATAGCGGCTGTCGTAGAGTCAACGTCAATGTTCACCAATGCCGGGAATTCGGTGAATTCATCCCCCATCAGCAAATCGATTTCATCGACCAGCAGGAGTTGGTTGTCAACGTCGGCTGGCTGGAAACTGGAGAGGCTCAGCGCGTACTCAACACTGGGCAGTTGTTCGAGTTTGTCGCGCAGCACTTCGACGTCGGTGTTGGCGTCAACCACTACAGACAGTGAGCGTAAGGCTGTGTCTGGGTCTCTGCTGAGATCCTTAAACGTCTGTACGGATTCGGTACTAGGGTCACGCAGTAACATGGGGTCTTTGTCGAACTGCAGTTTGGGAAGATTGAACACTGAGACAACCGCAGCCACTAGCGTGAACGCAACAATAAAACGCGGCGCTTTGAGCAGCCATGACAAAGCTGGGCCTGCACGCCAATGGCTGGATGCACGACTTATTCGCATGCCTTGTGGGAACGCCAACCAAACCAGCGCCGGTAACAACGTCATCGAGACAATCAGGCTGATGAACATGCCAGTACCGGAAATTAGTCCCAGTTGCGATAGGCCAACAAAATCGGTTGGCGCAAAGGCATAAAATCCTGCGGCGGTGGTCAGCGCACAGATAAACAGCGCGCCACCCATGTTTTCGCTGGTATCGAGCAACGCCATGTGTAAATCCGGATTGGATGCCAGACGTTCGCGCAACAGTAGTAAATAATGGATTACGAGATCAATGCCCAGACCGATATACAGCACGGCAAAAACAATCGATATGACGTTTAGACTGCCAAAAGCAACGGCTGCGAACGCGGCTGTGGCAATCAGTCCGGTGATCAGCGTCAGCAGGCCTATCAGCACCAAACGCCAGCTGCGAAATGCGAGTAGCAATATTAACAGCACGCTCACCAGTGCCAACACAGCGGTTGTTACGGTGTTTTCATTAGCCGATACCAATTCTTCATCCGCAAGTGCTACCTCTCCAGTTAGTCGTACGCTCACTCGGTTGTCGTAGGCCTTCGATGTTTGTGCACCCAGTTCGCGTATTGCATCGAGGACGCGCATCGCCGGTCGCGGCTGCTCAGTGTCGAGCACAGGTTTTACCAATATTAGTCGACGGGCCGGTTTGTCGGTGTCACTGGTTAGGCGCGACCAATCCAGCAAGGGGCCGCTGTCATTGTTCGTGCTCGCTTGCAATGAGGTGGCCAGGCGTTGGACAAAAGCTGGCGGAACTGCGCTTGGATCGCTAGCGTAAGCGTTGCCCAGTAGGTCAAAAAATTCGTTGATCGAATAGTGATTTCTGAGCCGGCCAATTAAAGGTTGTGCAAACGCCACGTCATCGGTGAGATCGTAAAGCTCGTCATCACTAAGCAGCAATAATTCCTGTCCAGCCAGTGGCGCATTTACCGTAGCCGAGTATTGGCTGACCATCAGGTTGTCGGTATTCGCGAGTTTGTTTTCTAGCGTCGTTACAGCCGCCTGTGCCAAACTTTCAGTTTCTGCGTCAACGACCACAACCAGTAGCCGATAGAGTTGTGGAAACTGTTCCCGAAATTCATTAAAGTCCTGACGCCATTCAAGCTGGTCAGAAATCATGTCTTCTGTGTCGGTAGATATACCCAGATTGTTAAGAGTAAACAGTGTGCAGAATACGGCGAGAGCCAGCATGGCTACTAGGGTAACGATGGCATGGCGAATGACGACACCTGTCCACTGTCGGAGCATTCGACGAGCGATGCGTGATACGTGTCCTTGGTCAGTCAATGCACAGACCTGTTGAGAGCTCTTTAGTGACTCGCCGGAGCGTCCGAGATGCAGTAGCAGTGTGTCTTAAAATGGCGACCGTTGCGGGTAACTCGCGGGGTCGGAGCACAGTGCTCAGAAGAAAGTCGGCAGTCGTCCAGCCAGGGTTGGAAAAGCTGGCAATTGAATAAGGCAAGGGCGCGGTTGCAGGATCGAGCACCACTCGAAGACAGGCGAAGGGGATGCTCAGTCGCTGCGCCAATTCGGCGAGTATGCCCGACTCCATGTCGCAGGCGCTGCAATTGCTTTGCTCGTAGGCGTGTTGTTTGTCCTTGATTGATGAGAGTAGGCGAGCTGTATGTAACAAAGGCGTATCGGTTACGCCAGATGGAACACACGCTGCGATGATTTGGCGTAAATCCGGATCGACCTCATAAGAGGTTTGGTCTGTAGTGACAATCCGCCGAGGCGCCAGACACGCGCCAGGGCTCAGAGCTGGATCAAGAGCGCCAGCGAATCCAATGGATACGATACCCAAACACGATGATTTAAAATAATCGTCAGAAATTTCTCGACAAGCTACCCCGACGGGAACCACAGTCAGTGCGTCGCCTGTTGCTTGAGGGCTATTCAATGCGCGCTTGATTTGGCGGACTTCAAAATCGGTGGCTGCCGCCAATGCCATTGTGCGAAGACTTTTTTGCAGATCCATCGTTGCGCTAAGGCGCACTGCCTGATTCCGCAGTTAACCGGTCGTTGCCAACGATCTTCCCGAGCGCTCCCGGATCGCATGCCACGAATTCGTTCGAACGGGGTAAGCCCATAGCGGGAAATTTAAACCAGGCGCTGATCAGCCAGTCACTGTGTAGCGCCACGTTCAGCGTCTTCACGATGGTGTGGACTTGAGCACGGGAAATTTTCACTTGCTCGCCGCTGTGGTAGCCCGGGTTATCTTGAATTTTTCGTAGCGTCGTTACCGCCATACCAATAGCCCAAAGGCAAAAACGGCGTATGCCTACTTCATTCTTAGGGATCAACTTCGTGTACGCCAATGCCGAATCAAGGTTCTGTCGAGCTATACCCACTAGGTGACTGATACCCTCGGTCAGTTCCTCGGATTTTTTTGCGTTCATTAAATCTTTCAGTTCTGCATCGTCTTTGGAAAAAACAGAACGCGGTAACCAGCAAGAGCCATCCTGCTGATCTTCCCAAACGTCTTTTAGGATATTGGTTAACTGAAGACCCTGGCCAAAACACAGCGACAGTGCCATCATTTCATCGCGCTGCTGTTGCATGGCGGGAGAATAATCGCAAAACAGATCAGTGAGCATCTCTCCCACCACGCCTGCAACGACATAACAATAACGACTGAGCTCCTCGACATTGTTCAGTCCGTCAAGGCTCTTGCGGCTCTGGAATTCATACATGCCACGACTCATGATCGTCACGCAACGGGTCAAGGTACGCTGTTGTTCAGAATTTAGCTGCTGCGTCAGTTCGATCACTTGCGGTGTGGCCCGAACGAGCTCCAGCTCTTCATGCAATATGCGCTCAGACAGTGCCGGATACAGCCGATCAGCGAACACTTGAGCATCGCCGGTGCCGTTTAGCACAGACACAAACTCGTTAAAGAAGCCCAATTTGTCATCCAGTGACAGGTTTGGATCATCCTCTATGGTGTCTGCTATGCGGCACAGCAAGTAGCCATTTCCTACCGCGTACTGCAGCGCTATTGGTAACTGCGGTATCGTGAAGGCAAAGGTGCGTGAAACGCCGAGCAACAGGTGCGACTGGAGTTCCCATCCACTAGCGTTCGAAGCCGGTGGCATCTCGTTTGTCATGGTGGCGTTCTCATAGTATCTTGTATATTATATAACTTAAATGCTACTATATGAAGGGGTGTCTGCAATGGTGCCTGTTGATTCTTGGTGGCGATTCTGCGTGGCTGCGATCTGATAAATTCAGTACTCAGATCACATGTGTAGCAGTCAGAACCGGTGTTAAATGGCGATACTCTGTCAGTCACATTCTAGCGAAAATACCGCATCCACGACCTTTACAACACGCAAAGACGGTTATCGCGAACGTGTGAATGCGTTACTGGAAAGGCAAATCCGTACAGCTTGTGACCCAGGCGAAACCTTAGGCCTCGCGGTAGAGTATGCCGTATTAACCGGCGGTAAGCGACTCCGACCCTTGCTGAGTTACGCCACAGCAGAAGTCGCTCAGGTTTCTCTGCAGGTGGCGGATGTTATCGGCGCTGCCGTCGAACTCATTCACGCCTATTCACTGGTCCATGATGATTTGCCTGCGATGGACGATGACGATCTCAGAAGAGGCCGGCCCACCGTTCACATCAAATTTGACGAGGCCACGGCGATATTAGCGGGGGATTCTCTGAACACCATGGCGTTTGAATTGCTGGCCAACCCGTTAGACGTTGATATCGACCCGGCGGTACGATGTAAGTTAATTCATCGGCTTGCCGTAGCCGCTGGCGCAAGAGGTATGGCGGGAGGCCAAGGGCTCGATATGGCCTATTCAGGTCAGCCGGTTGACCAAAGCACACTTGAAGCGATGTTTAATCGCAAGACCGGAAAGCTGATAGCGGCGTCCATCATGATGACTGCGGACTGTGGCTCGAGCCTGTCTGCGGCACAGTACGCAGCACTCGAACGCTATGCCAATCTGGCAGGGCTGTGTTTTCAGGTTCACGATGACATACTGGATGTTACGCAGTCCGCGGAAGTTCTGGGTAAGTCACCTGGTTCAGACATACGTAACGATCGTTCTGCGTACCCAGCAAGATTCGGCTTAACCAAAGCTCGTGAACGGGCTGTCGAGCTGCTTGACGATGCGCAACGATGCTTGGCAGATATCGGGCCTCAGGCAGAAGGTTTGATTTGGCTTACCAATTACATCGGAACGCGTAATCACTGATTTGCGCTGCTGACTGATTCGGTGCCTGGTTGGCCTTACTTGACGAATCTGCTGACGCTATCCCTCCCGTTAGCAGTGCGCGGTTAAATCCTCTATTCAAGCTCGTCGATTTGCTGCTCTATGTGCTGGAGTAATCCGTCGAACCCAGTGTCGCTGATGACGCGATTGTATTCCGCTCGACGTAGTGCAAGATCGCTGACGCCATCGGCTATCACGTTGACGATCAACCACTGTTCACCTTGTTGATCAGTAATTTGTTCATTGCCAGGTTGCAAAAGATAGGAGAGTGGCACGGTGCGTTCTTCCAACACGACACGGGCCATAACCTGAACGCGCGTCTCGCCTTGGGGTCGTGATTCGTCGATTACCAGCGTATCCGTACCGACATCGGCAAAGCGATTGGCGTAGCTGGCAATGCTTAGACGTTCGAACAGCTCGGTGAAGCTTTGCTGCTGTGAAGTATCAAGCTCAGACCAAGCGCGACGCAGTAGAAATCGACTTATGTAGGTAAAATCAAACGAATCCCGAACCACTGGCGCGAGCTCTTCAGCGCGTTGTTGAACATTCAGATTCTGCTCGGCAGCAACCGACAGCAATGCCTCATGCAGGGCTGCAACCACTGCCGTAGCTTGCTCGATTTGAAGCCTACCTGCCTCAGCTGTGGCGCTGGACACAGTGAGTAACTCCAGCGACACAACCAGACAGGCTGATTTAAACAGGCGTCTGTTAACCCACATTCCGACGCACTTCAATGTTGTCTGCGGGGATGAAGCTTGTTGCGGGTGGTAGCGGTGGTGCGTCAACGGGGTCGGCTTCTTTTGCCATTGGGCCTGTTGTGCGTGGCCCACGCAGCGATACTTTCAGTGCCCGAAGTGGTTTGGCGAAAGCGGTTTCTACCGCCGTACCTTCGTACCCGCAATGTGCCATACAGTTGTTGCATTTGCTGTTTTTGCCATAGCCGTAAGAATCCCAAGCGGTCTCCGACATTAGCTCTGCGTAGGTGGATGCATAGCCTTCATCAACCAGCAAATAGCAGGGCTTCTGCCAGCCAAATACGTTGTAAGTCGGGTTACTCCATGGGGTGCATTGATACGCTTGGTTGCCGGCGAGAAAATCCAAATACATACTGGAGTGATTGAACTGCCACTTACGACGTCCTTCTTCGCTGCCTTTTTGGAAAATCGAACGAAACAGTTGCTTACTATCGTTGCGGCCCAAAAACACATCCTCTCTTGGCGCGTGATCGTAGCTGTAACCCGGCGACATGGTGATCCCCTCAACACCCATAGCGGTTGCCGTGTCAAAAAAGTCTGCGACTTCTTGTGGGTTTTCGCCGTTGAACAGTGTGCAATTGATGTTTACCCGAAATCCGCGGTCAAGTGTGACCTTTATGGCCTTTACCACTTTTTTATAAACGCCTTCACGACAAACCGACTCGTCGTGGCGCTCCTGGTTGCCGTCGAGATGTATTGAGAAGGTCAAGTACGGTGAGGGTTTGTAGTCGTCCAGGCAGCTCTCGAGCAGCAGTGCGTTCGTGCACAGATACACATACTTCTTTCTTGCGACGATACCGCGAACGATCTCCGGCATCTCTTTGTGTATCAGTGGCTCACCACCGGGTATCGACACAATCGGGGCACCACATTCGTCGACGGCGTTCAAAGCATCTGTAACGCTCATGCGCTTTTTCAGAATATCCGGTGGGTAGTCAATTTTGCCGCAGCCGGCGCAGGCCAGGTTGCACTGGAACAAAGGTTCCAACATCAAGACCAGCGGATACTTATTATTGCCCGATAGCTTTTGTCGAATAATGTAGCTGCCTACCGCAACCTGTTGCTTGAGCGGTACGCCCATAGTCAGATGTCCTTTGGATGAAGTTGATGAGTGCAAGGGTACCCAGTCAGGTAAACCTGTTCGGTACTTCAATCAAGATGATACGCTGATTAGCTTTGAACTCCGAACGTATCTGTTTCCCATAATCTTGATAGCAGATTGTGGGCAATTTATCACGACACGGTAGCCTTGTCTCGGCACTCCTCCACACTCTGAAGGGGTTGATGCCGCCTTCGGTTCTGCTCAGGCTGGCCTGACACTGTATCAATCGGTTTTGGGGATTTTTTGAGTTAATTTCTCGACTGAGTCGGGCTTTGCCCCACAAGACGTATACGTTAGATACCCTCAACATGCGCCAAAAACTCGCCGAAAAGGAGACAGCGCATGAGCCACACTCGACGATGATAGGTTAATGCTCAGGATGATCCGAGGTGGCAGCGTGGCTCGGATCGGTGTCTAATGCTGCCTAACTATTGACAACAAACAGTTGAGCTGAGGTTATGCAACGTACTGTCACAGTCAATCCGTCGCGAATCGCTGGCGTCAAACGCTGCGCGGATCAAATGATTGCAAACGAATCGTTTTGCGGTATCGCTTGGCAGTTTTCGCACGCTCACGAGGTGCTGGAAAGCGGCCAGTCCGGTTGGCTCGATACGCCGGGTGGAACACGGTTGCCTGAGGATGCCCTGTATCGAATCTATTCGATGACCAAGCCGATCGTGTCGGTGTTGGCGTTGCAGTTAATTGAAGCGGGGGTGTTGCGACTGAGTGATCCGGTCGCCCGGTTTTTGCCGAAATTTTCGAACATGGCGGTGTTGCACAGTGGCGGCGTCGAGCGGCCGGCACAGACGCCTATGTGTATCGAACATCTGTTGACTCACCGAGCCGGCTTGTCCTATGACTTCCTATCGCACTGTGATGTGGCGCCCAAGTATCAGTCAGTCGATCTTGTCGAACGCGCGGACCGCACTTTGCAGGACTTTGTGCAAACGGTGAGTGATTTTCCGTTAGCGTTCGAACCAGGAACCCAGTGGCGCTACAGTGTTGCCACCGATGTCCTGGCTCGTGTGCTCGAGGTTGCCAGCGCAATGGCTTTACCTGAGTTATTGACTGAGCGAATCTTCACCCCTTGCGGCATGGATGAAACCCGGTTCTATGTTCCCGAAAATCAGCAGCATCGAGTCGCTGCACTGTATGGCAGTCGGCAATTGGGAGAGGTAGCGCAATTGCCCACGCAGCCCCAGAGGTTAACCCCACTCAACGTAGATGACAGTCATCCACTGAATGCACCCGATATTTTCGTTCGTGGCGGACATGGGCTTTACTCAACTGTGCAGGATTATCAAAAATTCCTGCCCGTTCTGATGACAGGATTAACCACCTCGGGGGAACGGTTGCTGTCTCCGTTAATGCTGGATGCCATGTGGGAAGACCGTATTCCGTCCCATCAGCAACCGCTCGTCATTGGTGACATTCCTTTACCGGGCTACGGGTGGAACCTTACCGGTCGGGTATTGGCTAATCCGGGTGAGGCACTGAGTCTGACTCTGCCCAGCGAAGGTGGCTGGAGCGGGGCCGCGTCAACCTATTTCTTTGTGCACCGAGACTCAGGCTTGAACGGGATTGTGATGACTCAGTACATCGGGTCGATGATTCCGTTAGCCGATGATTTGCGCAGCGCATTTCTACAAGCCTTGGAATTTTAGTCGGGTGGAGCAGAAAGACGCAACCTTGAGGATGCGGGTGTTGACCCATCTGGACGGCACCTTGCTCGACCACTATAGCGTTATCGGTTTGACGCGCAGATTTCAGATCAATGTGCAGACGCGAACGTACATTATGCGAATCGCACCGGAGATGTAGGTCTATGACTGAAGAAACTGAAAAAAACCAAGGCACAGGATTCTGGGCTGTTGTCCAGAGTGTGTTGGCAGGGCTGATTGGGGTTCAATCCAAAGCCAACAAGGAGCGGGATTTTAATCACGGAAAACCGTTGCACTTTGTCATCGGCGGGATAGTCGGTACTTTGCTATTTGCTCTTTCCATCATGCTACTGGTGAAGTATCTGATCTCCACCGCTTAGCGATATTGTCTTAAGCCTTAGCTAAAATCCTCGCCCGCTGTCTTTCCAGCTTGGGGTCCGCACTCATCAATTCATCCGCTAACTTGGCGCTGATGTCATAACCGGCTTGCTCAACTGATTTGTTGCGTGCCGCATCGGCCTCTGGCCAACCTTGTATATGACGGGAGACAAGGTCTGCCATAAAACTGATGTGGCCGGGTTGGTCATTAAGACAGCTGATGTAGTTAAAAGACTCACCACCGTTTTCCATAAAGTACTCACGGTTCTCGCCATCGATCTCTTCAACGGTTTCCAGACAATCTGCTGCAAAGGCCGGACTTATGATGTCGATGTTCTTGACCCCGTCCCTTGGCAGTTGCTTCATGGTCTCGTCACAATAGGGCTGCAACCATTCTTCCCTACCAACGCGGGATTGGAACACCACCATAGCTTTGGATTGCTCAATGCCCAGTTCATCGGCTAACAGGCGCGTAGTTTTGCGACACAGGCAATGGTAGGGGTCGCCGTTTAGCAGGTAGCGCTTGGGAATGCCATGATATGAGGTCACCAGCAGCTCGTTCTGGCCGTGTTCAGCCCAGTGTTTTCGCACGCTGTCGGCCAAGACCTTTATATAGCCAGGCTCGTCACACCACTGATTGATGAATCGCAGTTCAGGCAACCATCGAGTGCGTTGGAGCCGGCTGGCAACTTCATCGAATACCGAGGCTGTGGTGGTACCGCTGTACTGCGGGTACATCGGTATCACCAGCAGTCGGCGTACGTTGTGTTGTTCCAGGCCTGTCAGCGCATCGTCCACCGACGGAGTGCCGTATCGCATGCCCAAGCCAACAACCACATCCTCGCTAAAACGCTGAGCGAGCTCCTGCTGCAGCGCCGCCTGTTGCTTGCGTGAGATGCTCAGCAACGGCGAGCCTTCAGTCTTGGACCACACTTCGCGGTAGGCTTCGGCGCTTTTGGGTGGTCGTACCCGCAAAATAATCCCGTGCAGGATGATCTTCCACAGCCAACGCGGCAGCTCTATGATTCGCGGATCGGACAGGAATTGGGCCAAGTAACGGCGCACCTGTGGGGTTTCAGGCGCATCCGGCGTGCCGAGATTGACCAGTAGGACGCCCATTTTTTCAGGAGTGCCGTGGCTAAATTCAGGTGTACCAATGTATTTCATTCTTGGGGCCCGCTGTTGCGGCTCTTTCTTGTCAGGGTGTTTATGTACATTACGTCAAGAACGGTGCATTTCACGGTAGCCATCGAGTTCCGGCTTTCAGTCACAGTCACCTGTGACGAAGCTTGCTGGCAACACGGTGCCCCTTGACGTACTATCGGGTCTATCGGGCCAGTATAGGTCAGCCCACCGTCTCATGTTCAACCGCCCGTCACTGCGGCTGCGTTGAGGATTCTCATGTCGTTGATCATCGCCGTTCCTAAAGAACCGGCAGAATATGAAGAGCGGGTGGCGTTAGATCCACCCACCGTCAAGCGCTTGATGGAGCGCCACGGCGTGCGCGTGCACATTCAGTCCGGTTGCGCCTTGGGAGCTGGGTTTTACGACCACGACTATGAAAATGCCGAGGTCTTTAACAGCTACCAACAAGCCATCGCATCCGCTGATCTGGTGGTCACTGTTAACCCACCGACAATGGATGAGGTGAGCATGCTGCCACACGGTTGTACGCTGGTCACTCAAATTCCTGCTTTTCAAAATGCGCGCTCGATCCGCGCGCTGCTGGCGAAAAACATCACCACCGTGGCGATGGATTTGCTGCCGCGCATTACGCGGGCCCAACCCATGGATGTGCTGTCGTCCCAAGGCACGGTCGCTGGCTACAAAGCGGCGTTAATAGCGGCCGAGCTATCACCGCGGATGTTTCCGATGTTGAGTACCGCGGCTGGCACCATTCGTCCGTCCCGGGTCATCGTGATTGGGGCGGGTGTCGCTGGCTTGCAGGCAATAGCAACTGCTCGTCGGCTCGGTGCACAGGTAGAGGCTTACGACATACGTACCGCCGCCCGCGAGCAAATCGAATCGCTGGGTGCGCGGATGATCGATACGGGTGTCATCGCTGAAGG